>CANQXW010000013.1 GCA_947627925.1 uncultured Bacilli bacterium
GTCGCAAAAAACACAATTTTTAACAAAAAAAGACCAAGATTATTTAAAATCTCAGTCTAATTTGAATTTATATAATTATTTTTTTGAGTTATTTAATTTTAACTATAATCTCCATAAAATCTTACAACATCATTATTATAAGTAATTATTTGAATAAATTTAGAACGCCTTTACGGACTATTTGTTCTCCTTTTCGCGTATAGCAGCTTGCGCAGCAGCAAGTCTGGCAATTGGAACTCTAAATGGTGAGCAAGAAACATAATCTAAACCAACTTTATGACAGAATTCAATACTACTTGGTTCACCACCATGTTCACCACATATTCCTAAATGAATATCTTTTCTAACACTACGACCTTTTTCAGCAGCCATTTTAACTAAAGCTCCTACTCCAGTTTGGTCAAGTTTAGCAAATGGATCAATTTCATAGATTTTGTTTTGATAATAAGCATCTAAGAATTTAGCAGCATCATCTCTCGAAAAGCCAAAGGTCATTTGGGTTAAATCATTAGTACCGAATGAGAAGAATTCAGCTTCTTCGGCAATTTTATCCGCAGTTATTGCCGCTCTTGGAATTTCAATCATCGTACCAATATGATATTTCATATCGCTATGTTTTTCTTTCTTGACTTCTTCAGCAGTTTCAACAACAATGTCTTTAACAAATTTTAATTCTTTAACTTCGCCAACTAAAGGAATCATGATTTCTGGCGTAATATCATAGCCATCTTCTTCTTTAACTTCAATTGCCGCTTCCATTAAAGCTCTCGTTTGCATTTTAGCTATTTCTGGATAAGTAACAGCTAAACGACAACCTCTATGACCCATCATTGGATTAAATTCATGAAGTTCACTACATTTATTTTTAATATCTTGAATAGATACACCCATATCTTTAGCAAGATCGGCAATTTCTTCTTCGGTTGTTGGTAAAAATTCATGTAAAGGTGGGTCTAAATAACGAACAGTCATAGGTAGTCCCTTAAGTTCTTTATACATAGATTTAAAGTCATTTTTTTGGAATGGAATTAATTCATTTAAAGCTGCTTCTCTTTCTTCTTTGGTATTAGCTAAAATCATTTTTCTAATTTTCGGAATCCGATCACTTTCAAAGAACATATGCTCAGTTCTACATAAGCCAATACCTTCGGCTCCAAGTTCAATGGCTTTTAATGTATCTCTTGGATTATCAGCATTAGTTCGAACACCTAAACGACGATATTTATCGGCCCAAGCCATAATTCGACCAAAATCACCAGCAACTTTAGCATCACTAGTTTTTACATCGCCTTTATATATTTTACCAGTATTACCATCTAAAGAAATATAGTCGCCTTCCTTAAAGGTATAACCACCAAGTTCAAATTCTTTTTTTTCTTCATCAATTGTAATGGCTCCACATCCAGCAACACAGCAAGTACCCATACCACGCGCTACAACTGCGGCATGACTAGTCCGTCCACCACGAACAGTTAAAATACCTTGGCTAGCTACCATGCCTTCGATGTCTTCTGGGGTTGTTTCAAGTCTTACTAAAACAACTCTTTCGCCTTGGCCGCCTTTACCTAACTTTTTAGCATCTTCGGCCGTAAATACTACTTTGCCCGCAGCAGCTCCTGGAGATGCTGGTAAGGCTTCCCCAATACATTCAGCTTTCTTTAAATCATCAGGATTAAAAGTTGGATGAAGTAATTGATCTAGGCTTTTTGCATCAATTCTCATTAAGGCTTCTTCTTCACTAATTTTGCCTTCATCAACTAAATCACAAGCAATTTTAATCGCGGCATAAGCCGTTCTTTTACCATTTCTAGTTTGTAAGAAATATAATTTACCATTTTCAATTGTAAATTCCATATCTTGCATATCCGCATAATGATCTTCTAGTTTTTGAGCAAGGCGCATAAATTCTTCATAACATTCAGGTAAATCTTCTTGTAATTTAGTAATTGGTTCGGGAGTTCTCACACCCGCAACTACATCTTCACCTTGGGCATTAATTAAGTATTCACCATAAATTCCTTTTTCGCCAGTTGCTGGGTTTCTTGTAAATGCTACTCCGGTACCAGAAGTATTACCCATATTACCAAAGACCATTCTTTGAACATTAACGGCCGTTCCCCAACTACTTGGAATATCATTCATTCTTCTATAAACAATAGCGCGAGGATTATCCCAAGAACGGAATACCGCTTTAACAGCTTCTAGTAATTGCGTATGAACATCTTGAGGAAATTCTTCCCCATTCATATTATCGCTATAAACTTTTTTAAATCTTTTAATTAATTCTTTTAAATCATCAGTGTCTAATTCTGTATCATAAACGACACCTTTTTCTTTCTTTAATTCATCAATAATTTTTTCAAAGAAAGATTTATTTACTTCCATAACTACATCAGAATACATTTGAATAAATCTTCTGTAAGAATCATAGGCAAAACGCGGATTACCACTACTTTTAGCAAACCCTTCAACAGACTTATCATTAAGTCCTAGGTTAAGAATAGTATCCATCATTCCTGGCATACTAGCTCTTGCTCCACTTCTAACTGATACTAAAAGAGGTTCATTTTCATCGCCAAATTTTTTACCCGCTATATCTTCTAATTTTTTAATTGAAGATAATATTTCTTCTTCTATTTCTTTACTAACTTTTTTACCATTATCATAATAATTAATACAAGCTTCGGTTGAAATAGTAAAACCTTCTGGAATAGGCAAACCTAAATTAGTCATTTCGGCTAAATTAGCTCCTTTGCCTCCTAAGATATCTCGCATATCTTTATTTCCTTCACTAAATAAATATACATATTTTTTCATTTTTAGCCTCCTAAAATCTATTTTATCATAGAATAAAGGTAAGCAAAAGAAAAAAGTGCCTTTTTACACTTTTTTTAGCGGTCTTTATTAGGATGATATTTTAAATAAGCCTCTCTTAAACGTTCATTACTTACATGTGTATAGATCTCTGTCGTATCTAAATTTTCATGCCCTAGTAGTTCTTGAACACTTCTGATGTCGGCTCCTTCATCAAGTAAATGAGTGGCAAATGTATGTCTTAAAGTATGAGGAGAAAACTTATGATTCAAAGAATATTTTTTAGAAATTCTTTCGATAATTCCCTCAATACTTTGGCGACTTAATTTACCCCCAATTTTATTAATAAATAAGTATTCTATTTCGCCTTTTTTTAAAAAATATCCTCGAATATTTAAATATTCCTCGCATAATTTAAAAGCATAATCCCCAAAATAAACTATTCTTTCCTTGCTACCTTTACCCATTACCCTAATGGATCTTTCTTTTAAATCAATATCATTTATTTTTAAATCTGATAATTCACTAACTCTTAAACCCGTTGAATATAAAAGTTCAAAAATACATTTATCGCGAATATTTTCTTTAGTATCTTCTTTGATACTATCTAATATATTTTCTATTTCTACTGCATTTAGAAAATTAGGCAATTTCTTTTCGACTTTCGGATTATGAACTCTTCTAAAAACATTTTCAACTAAAACTTTAACCTCGACTAAATAAGTATAAAAACTACGTAAAGTACTTAAATTTCGGGAAATACTTTTATTACTATATTTATGATCATCTAAAAACTTCAAATAATCTAAAATTTCTTTTTTCGTGATATTTAGATAATTTAAATTATGTCTTTTTAAATATTCTTCATATATTTTTAAATCATTTTGATAGTCTACTTTAGTTAAAGGAGAATAATTTAATTCTTTAATAAGATATTCTAAATATTTTTCTATTGCCTCTTCTATTTTCATATCTAAATTATAGCACAAAAAAAATCAGATGACTAGGAAGCGTCATCTAATTTCTTTAAGATTCTTTCTCTATCTAAATATTCCATATTTCTAAATTCATTGATATCTAAAATATTATTTTCTTTTCTATTTACTTCTAAATCATAAATAGTTAAATATATTTCTCTCGCTTTAGAATAAGAACTTTTGGCAATTTCATCAATTAAACTGAAGATTTTTTCTTTATTATTTTCTTTTAAAGCGTTTTTAAAATTATCTAGTAAAGTTTTAACCATCGCTTCATCAGTAAATAATTTTTCGACGATTCTTTTAAATTCGCCAAATAATCGATTATTACTATTTTGATCAAATTTAATTTCATTACCTCTAAAGTCATTGATAACTTCAATAGTGTCTTTATAAGTAACGGGAAATCTTTGAACTCTTTTTAAATGTTCTCCATGTTTAACATAACCATAGATTACTAATGGAAATTCAAAAAATTCGGATCTTGGCATATTACTATTAAGAATTGATTTTCTAATTTCACTTTCCGTAAACCTGCTCGTAAATAAATCAATACTTAGTAAATCGTTATGAACTTCGATCCCAGAATTTTTACAAATATCTAAATTTTGGCACTCAATGGGATTAACATCCCCAATTTTTCTTTCTAACACCAAGCAATAAACTACATCTTTCATTTTTATTTTCCCCCTTTTCAAAGGACCTCTATTATACCATAGAGTCCCAATAGATGTCAATAAATAGACCTAATTTATAATTTTCCCAAGAAAAAAGGAATCATTTAAGACTCCCTTAATTTCCTTTTACTTGATTCATTACTTCTTCAGCAAAGTTATCATTTCTTTTTTCCATTCCTTCACCAACTTCATAACGAACCATTTTTAATACTTCTCCACCGTTCTTAGCTACGTAATCTTTAACTGATACATCACCATCTTTAATAAATGGTTGTTCAACTAAACAAATTTCTTTATAGAATTTTTTAATTCTTCCTTCCACCATTTTTTCAGCAATGTCTGCTGGCTTTCCTTCATTCATTGCTAGTTCCTTTTGAATTTTTCTTTCATTTTCTAATACATCTTCAGGAACTTCCTCAACATTTAAGTATAATGGTTTCATGGCAGCAGCTTGCATCGCTACTTCTTTAGCAACTGAAGCATCAGCGCCTTTTACAACTGTTAAAGCAGCAATACGACCACCCATATGTAAGTAATCACCAAATACTTCATCATCACTTTTATTAACGATTTCAAATCTTCTTAAAGATAATTTTTCCCCAATTTTTGCAACCATTGCAATAATATAATCAGCTACTTTGCCATTTTCCGTTTCTACTTCACTTGCTTCTTCTAAAGTTTTAGCATCACTTTTAAGTAGTGCATTACCGATCACATTAATCATCTTAACGAATTCTTCATTTTTAGAAACAAAGTCAGTTTCTGAATTTACTTCTAATATAACGGCTTTATTACCATCAATAAAGATATTAGCAAGACCTTCAGCAGCAATTCTAGATTCTTTTTTCGCACTTTTAGCAATACCTTTTTCTCTTAAATAATTCATAGCTTCATTCATGTCACCATTACATTCCGATAAAGCTTTTTTGCAATCCATCATTCCTGCCCCAGATGTCTCCCGTAATTCTTTAACCATACTTGCTGTAATTTCCATATTTACTCTCCTTTTTATTTTAAATTATTAATTAATTCTTCTTTTTTCATCGTGCTATAGCCTTTAATACCAGCTTCTTTAGCCATAGCTTTTAATTCTGTTAAAGTTTTAGTACTTAAATCTTCTTTTGCTTCTTTTTTAGGAGCTTCTTTCTTTTCTTCTTTAACTTCCTTTACTTCTTTTTCAACTTTTTCTTCTTTAGTAAATTCTTTTCTATTACTTTTTTCTTCTCTATTTTTATGTTCTTTATAATTATTCTTTTTAAATTCTTTTATTGGTTTTTCTTCTTCAGTATCATCTTTTTTAGATTTATCAAAATCTTTTGATTTGATTAAATCTTCCATTTTTTCTTCTTTATTATTACCTTTTTTATCTTCTTCGGTAACATAGTCAACAATTTCTAAACCATTAGCTTCACAAATAGCATTATTTAAAACACCTAACATTACTTTAATTGAACGTACAGCATCATCATTTCCTGGGATAACATAATCGACATCATCAGGATCGCCATTAGTATCGACAATACCAAATACCGGAATTTTTAATTTTCTGGCTTCTTTAACAGCATTGTATTCTTTCTTAGGATCAACGACAATTAAAGCTTGTGGTAATTTATCCATTTCTCTAATACCACTTAAAATTCGATTTAATTTATCATATTCTTTTTTAAGTCCAATAACTTCTTTTTTAGGTAATACTTCAAACTTACCAGTTTTTTCCATCTCTTCGATTTCTTCTAAACGTTTAACCCGACGACGAATAGTTCTGAAGTTAGTTAAAGTACCTCCTAACCATCTTTCCGTTACATAATAAGATTTACTACGTAAGGCTTCTTCAATACAAACTTCTTGCGCTTGTTTTTTAGTTCCTACAAATAAGAACTTTCCACCATTAGTAGCAATCTCCTTAATAACATTGTAAGATTCCTCTAATAAATCTTTGGTTTTTTGCAAGTCTAGTATATATATATCTTCTCTTGCCGTAAAGATATACTCTTTCATTTTAGGATTCCATCTTTTAGTTTGATGTCCAAAATGAACTCCAGCTTCTAATAAATAACTCATAGAAACTACGGCCATAAATAATCACTCTTCCTTTCGTTACACTTCTTAATATTTAATACCATTACCACTTATTTTAAAATAAGCACTCGGCGCTGGCTAAATATTAATGTTTATTTGACTTTAACAGCCATTAGTATTTTATCAAATTATATGCTTTAAGACAAGCGAAAAATACAAAATTTCCTTATTTAGTTAATTCCCGTTTTGGACCATTATTATTTCGATCTTTATAAAGGGTTTTATTTTTTCTTATCTCGGAAAGTAGTTTTGCTCTAATTCCATTATTACTATTTATCGAGGCAACTTTATATAAATATTCATCACCCGTTTTATAGTCCTCATTTGTATAACATTCTTTAACATAAGCTAAATAAATATAAGAAATATCACTATCATCATAATGACCGGTACTTATTATTTCTTCAATACCTTTACCATTTTTAAGTAGATTGACGGCTTCTTCATAATAATTGGGTATTGATTCATTATCTAAAACAATATTTATTATATTAATCATTTTAAGATAGCCTTGACTATGGTGGTTGTAATATTTATAAACTATTCCATCAGATGCTACAAAATATTTATAAGCAAGAGGATAATTTCCTAAATGATAATAGGAAACTCCAATACCGGCTAGAATATGGGTGCTTGGAACATAATAAAATTCTAATAATTCTTTATTTAATCTTAAGGCTTCATCATAATTTTTCTTTTTTCTTGCTTGTTCAACCTTAAAATTAATTTCCCGATAATTAAATCCATCTTCCATTTTGGGAGAATATTTAAATACGATTCTTTTTCCAAACTCATTTGCCACCGTAAAATAATGAATTTCTGGAATCAATGTTATCATTTTTTTAGCAAGTGTAAGTTCATCTTCAGCCATGATAGGAAAAATGGCAATACCATCACTCTTAGCTTCGGCCACTTTTTCTTTTATAATATCAGGATTTATCTTTTCGTATATTGCTTCTTCATTATCCATATCTTTACCACTATTTAAAGATGCTATTAAAATTGAATCATCTGTATTTCTTCTAATTATATCTAAATATATTTGGGATATTTCATATTCTTTATTCATTAAAGCATCTTTATATAAACTAATATAATAATAAAGGTCAATTTTAAAATAAGGACTTTTTAATTTCTTTAAAATATCTTCTAATCCTTTAAATTCCTTATCGCTTTCTAATAAAGAAATTTTAGCATAACAAATTACTAAATATAAATAATTACTATTATTACAATATTCTAAAAATTCTTTTATTAACGGAATTACTTCATCAATACTGCTCGACTTTATCATGGTAATTATCTTACTAATATAATTATCCATTTTCCGAATTTTATCTTTTTCCTTTAAGATTTCTTCTAAAAGAGGTAAAAATAAATCGTTTTTAGGAACGTTATCTTCTTTAGAAGTTTTATATTCCTGATATAACATATAAGCATGATCATATTCACAATTAAGGATAGTATCTAAAAAGTATTTATCATCTTTGCCAGCATCTTTCTTCTTTGGAATTTCTTTTGTGGCATAC
The DNA here is from genome assembly GCA_947627925.1 of uncultured Bacilli bacterium. Taxonomy (GTDB): domain Bacteria; phylum Bacillota_I; class Bacilli_A; order RF39; family UBA660; genus SIG200. Next base: position 8,077 of record CANQXW010000013.1, read on the forward strand.
ATTTTAAAATAATGGAGCAACATAGAATATATTGCCTCTTCTACCCGACTTAAAGGCCTACTTAAAAGAATATTATTTAAGTAATTCCATAATTCATCATATCTTTTTTCCTTAATTAAAATTTCTATTTCTTTATAGATTTCCTTCTTTTTAGCGATAATTAAATATAATAATTTAATCATTATAGCATTATTTATAGGAATTTCTTTACCTTCTCCTTTTATTTTCGATAACTTATCTATCGCTTTAAAAAACTTACTATAGTATATAGCAATCAAAGCTTGATTATATAATTTAGATTGATTAAGTAAAGATGAAGATTGAAAATCATTAAAATCATCTTTTGTCATATTAAAAACTACTTCTTTATATTCATTAGGTAAATCAGTTAAAAAACTTAATAAATACAAGTAAATATTATTTATTATAAGATTACTTTTATCTTGATATAAAAATTCAAAATATTCTAAAGCCTCTTCATATTTACGATTTCTTATGTAAGTATAAAATAATTTAGTATAAATAAGTTGGTTATCAGGATCAATTTTTAGACAACATTTTAAAACTTTAATAAATTCTTCTGTTTTACCCATTTCTAATAATTGATTACTATAAATAAGTAAAGAATCAAAATCCACTAATTCATAATGACCTCTTGCTACTCTTTTAAGAATATTATATTTTAAAAAAGTAGTAATATCATGTTTATTTAAACCAGCATCTCTAATATCTTTAGTTCTGATATCATCTAAAGATATTACTTTACTATATAATAATTTAACTTTATCAATATTAATCATAAACATCACCCAATTAATTTACGAATTAGACTTATTATAGCATATATAAAACTGATTCGTAAATTAAATAATAATATGTTAAAAAAATGGCAAAAATTTAACATATTTATTGTATATGTTAAAAAAATAGTGTAATATTATATATAAGGAGATGAATAACCATGAAGTTATTACCATTTAAAGATTATGATTTAAAAACGCCCAGAATACTTGAAGCATTAAATGAAGCTTCAAGATCTCTTGCGGAATTAAAAGGTTTTGCTAATTCAATGCCAAATCAACACATTTTAATTAACGCAATTACTATTAATGAATCCAAAGATAGTAGTGCAATAGAAAACATTGTTACTACCCATGATAGTATTTATAAAGTATTAACAGAAAGTGGATTTAAAGATGAATCTGCTAAAGAAGTCGTCGATTATAGAAGCGCTATTTGGCGGGGATATGAACTAATAAAAGAAAAAAATTTTATTTCCACTAATATTTTGGTAGAACTTCAAGGAATGATTGAACACAATAAAGCTGGTATAAGAAAGACTCCTGGTACTAAATTAATTAATAGTAAAACAGGAGAAGTGATTTATACTCCACCGCAAGAAGAAAAAGAAATTAGAGATTTACTTAGAAATTTGGAAGATTATATTAATGAAAATAATGATGATGTAGACCCATTAATTAAAATGGCTTTAATTCATTATCAATTTGAATCTATCCATCCATTTTATGATGGAAATGGCCGAACTGGCAGAATATTAAATGTTTTATATTTAGTATTAAATAATCTTTTAGATAGTCCAATTCTTTATTTAAGTAATTACATTAATAAGAATAAAGACCAATATTATAAATTATTTACTCTCTTTAGAGAAAATAATAACTATGAAGATTGGATTATATATATCTTAAAAGGAATTGAAGAAACATCTAAAAATACTATTGAATTAATTAAAGAAATTCAAAAAGAAATGGAATCTTATAAAAATGAATTTATGACAAAATTACCTAAAATATATTCTGATGAATTATTAGATTCTTTATTCTTTGAAGTCTATACAAGAATTAATTACATTGAAAAGAGATGTGATGTAACAAGACAAACCGCTACTACATATTTAAATAGTTTAGTAGATGCGGGATTATTAGAATTGGAAAAAGTAGGTAGAGAAAGTATTTATAAAAATACAAGATTAATAGATTTATTAAGAAAGTTTTAGGTAATTAACATTATTCCTAGAAAAATCTTTCATAATTTATTTACTCATTTATATTATGATAATTACTAAATCCACAACCGCAATAATCTTGACGATATAAATTGTATTCTTTGGATAAAAGAATACTTTTTTTATAGCCATCTTTTTTCTTAAAATCACTATATAACCATTTAACATTATATATACTTGCTAACTCTTCGCCTAACTTATTTAAAACTTGAGCATTTTTATAAGGACTAACTGTAAGAGTTGTGCCAAAATATTCATAACCTTTTTCTTTAGCTAATGAGACAGTCTTTTCTAATCTTAAATGATAGCAAAGATGGCATCTTTCACCACCTTCTTGATCTTTTTCATGACCTTTAACTTTTTTGTGATAACTAGCATTATCATAATCAATATCTAAAAAATTTAAATTAGGTAAATTTAATTCTTTAATTAATCTTATTTGTTCATTCTTTCTTTTTAAATATTCTTCGTATGGTTCAATATTAGGATTATAATAAAGGATCGTTATATCAAAATAATCTTTTAAATAAGTAATTACATAACTAGAGCAAGGGCCACAACAACTATGAAGTAATAGTTTAGGTTTATGATCTAAAGTCTTAATTAAATTTTCTAAAATTTGATCATAATTCTTTTTCTCATTCATTAGTATCACTTCCCTCTGGTGGAATCACAACTTCTTCTTCACAATTATTAAAATGATTATTATCGCTATTACTATCTAAATAAAGGCAACCCTTAACCCCATCACCATTTTTATTAATAATAACTTCATAAATTTCTAAATAATTATTAAATTTTTCAATATTAATGGTATTTATATAAACTATATTTCCATCATTCATGCGAAATAAAAATCTTTTATCATCGATAATTTTTTCGTTTATTTTAGAAGGACTATATTGAATCTCACTTACTAAAGATAAAACATTTTTATCAATGGTACTAATTTTATTAATAAATTCTTGATAAATATCTTCAGGAACCACATTAATTAAAACCGGAAGGCCTAAAAAGTCTTCATTATAATCCACTTCTTTATTATTGGTAAGAATAACTTTTTGGGTATTTAAATTGTAAAAAAGAGGCGTATCTTCTTCAATTTCAATAGTGATTTTTCCAAAATAATTTTTATGAATTTTCACACTATTAACCAAATCTAAAGCGAGTAATTTCTTTTTAATTTGATGTCGAGACATACTTAAAACTGATTTACCATTTAAATCTAAATAAGTAATTAGATAATTATCTTTTAAATAATTATTTCCCGTAATGTTTATTTCTTTCACAGGGGTTGTCCATAAATAATAGCCAAATAAGAAAACAAGAAAACCAAAAAAGATTATCAAGATAAGCCCACTAAATTTTAATTTTTTCTTTTTCTTATTTTTTTTCATAATCTATTCCCATTCTATAATTTGTTGTTCTAATTCTAAATCTATATTATATTTTGCTTTAATTTTTTCTTGAATTATTTTAATTAATTCTTTAATATCTTGACTGGTAGCATTCCCTTTATTTACAATGAAATTAGCATGCTTTTCGGAAACATAAGCATCTCCTACATGTAAACCTTTAAGATGCGCTTCATCAATTAATTTCCCCGCACTTGCGGCATCCGGATTTTTAAAGACACTACCGGCATTTTTATATTCATAAGGTTGCGTAGCTAGTCTTTTTTCTTTAGTCTTTTTTACTTCTTCCAGCATTTTTTCTTGATCCCCATCAGCTAAGATAAAAGTAGATGCCACAATAATATCATTACTTCCTTTAAAACTAGAATGCCGATGGGAAACTGTGATATCTTCTCTTGGAACAGTCACAAGTTCATGATTTCGAATAACCATAACTTCTTTTACTTTATCATAAATCGTTATATCTTTATAAAATGAGGCATTGCCATATAAAGCACCCCCGATAGTTCCGGGAATAGTTCCAAGCGTTTCTAAACCTTGCAAATTTTTTTCAATTGCCTCACTTACTACCTTACTTAATAAAGCCCCAGCTTCTACTTTTAGTGTGTGGTCATTAAACTCGATTTTGTTTAAATTGGCTAAAGAAATAATGGCCCCGGAAAAAGGATTATCCGGTAAAATAACATTCGATCCTTTTCCTAAAATATAATATTTAATATTTTCTTTATCAAGAAAAATAAGTAATTCTTGTAAAGATTTTAAATCAAAAGGCTTAACTAAATATTTAGTTTGACTCTTTATGCCATAGGTATTGCAAAATTCTAAAGAGGCATTTTCTTCTACTTCACCATATTTATTTAGCATTATCTAATGCCTCCTTTACAATATCATAAATAGCTTTACTACTTGATGTTTGCGTATATTTATTTAAATTATTTTTAATATTTTGATAATCCTTACTATCACTAAGTAAACTAGTTACCTTTTCATATAGCGTATTACTATCTAAATCCTTTTCTTCAATTAAGAAAGCTAGGTTATCATCTTTTAAAGAAGCCGCATTATAATATTGATGGTTATTAGCAACATTAGGAGAAGGAATTAAAATAGAAGGAACCTTAGAGGCTAAAATTTCAGCAATAATGCCAGCCCCTGAACGACTAATGACTAAATCACAAGATTTTAAAAAAGCCGATAAATTATCTAGATAAGGGATAACTTTAATATTAGATGCGTACTTTTTATTTTGGTATGCGGAATAACCGGATTCTCCCGTAATAAATAAAACTTCATAATTACTGCCTTTACTTAAATGTAAAAATTCTTCTAACTTTTCATTCATGCCTTTGCTTCCTAAAGAACCCGAAACAATTAAAACTAATTTTTTACTCTCCGTAAGTCCTAAAGAAGCTTTAGTAACCCCTTTTAAATTTTTGACATTATCACTACAAGGATTACCAGTAAAATAACATTTAGCGCCTTTAAAATATTTTTCACTATCTTTAAAAGAAGTAAAAACCCCATCTACTCCCCGACTTAAAAATTTATTAGTTTTTCCAGGAATACTATTTTGTTCATGGATAAAAGTTTTAATTTTTAATTTTTTGGCCGCCATAACAACAGGCAAAGTAACATAGCCACCTACCCCAATTACGACATCAGGTTTAAAATCTTTCATAATATCTATGCATTTATAATAAGCCTTAATTACATAATTACAATTCTTAAAATCTTGGATAATATTTTTACTAAAGCCATAGATTTTAATCCCGACAAAAGGGATGTTGTGCTCAGGCACAATTTTATTTTCCATCCGGTTATGAGTGCCAATATATAAGACTTCGGTATTTTTATCTATATCCCTAAATTTTTGAATAATAGCTAAGGCGGGATAGATATGTCCGCCCGTCCCTCCAGCTGAAATAATAAGACGCATATGATCACCTACTTAAATTATACACTAAAACACTTAAAAAAAGTAGATTTTTAAACTATCCGTTTACTTATTGACATTAAAGTGCTATAATAATCTAGCTTTTAAAGGGGGATTATCAATGCAAAATTTACCACTCAAATTTACGAATGGATTACCTATTAGAATTCGCAGTGAAAGATTTTTAGAAGCTAAAGAGGATTTAGAAAAATTTATTAGCGATAAACCAGAATTATGTACTAAAGAATTTGCAACTAATGCAATGCGAAGTTATGAAATAAAAACGAATAATCAAGTTGAAGGTTGCCCAGATGATATCGAAGACATCGAAAAAATCATTGAGGATGAAAATAACAGACAAGATAGTTCGCAAACAAGAAGAATTATTAATTTACATAATGGCTATGAATATATTTTAAAAGAAACTTCAATTAATAAAGATACTTTAAAAAAATTATATGATATTTTATCTAAAGGCCTTATTGATGAAATATATTTAAAACAAATGGGAGAGTTTTATCGTAACGGGCCAGTTCGTATTTTTTATAGTAGTAGTATAGTTACAGCTCCCGATTATGGCGCTCCCGAAGAATTAATCGATACTTTTATGAATGATTATTTTAAATTTTTAAATAGTCAAGATTTTAACGGAAATATAACTGACGAATATATTAAAAGTCAAATCTTACATTTTTACTTTGTTTATATTCATCCTTATTTTGATGTGAATGGTAGAACCAGTAGAACTGCCGCCATGTGGTATTTACTTTTAAAAAAAGCTTACCCTTACATTATTTTTAACCGAGGTATAACTTTTAACGGCCGCGATTATTGTAACGCAATTCTTGATGTTAAAAGATATAAAGACATTTCTTATTTTATCGATTATATGCTTAAAACAGTAGCTACAGAATTAGAAAAAGAATATATTTTAAGTTCCATTGCGGCATCTACCCCATATAATCTTTCCATTGAAGATCATCAAACTCTTTTGTACCTGCTTTCCATGAATGGCCTTTTAAGTGTAAAAGATTTTGCCAGTATCTATAATCATTTACATGATAAAAAAAGAGTTAAGGTTATTTATGAAACCATGATTAATCCTTTAATTCAAAAAGGCATTTTAGAGGTTGAAAGAACCACTAATAAAAAGATGTTTGCCGGATACCCTAACGAAATATTAAGATTTAATCCTGATGTTATGGAATATGATCGAGATAAAATAAAATGTCTTACCCGATATCGTTAGTCAACAATATAAAATACTAAAGGATATTTATAATCAGGATGAGAAGAAATTAAACCATAGGAAAATACTTCTAAAGGCTTTAAATCATGAATTAATTTACTATTTAAAAAATTATTTAAAATACAGACAAAATCTAAATCGGGTAAATTATTATTCGTATTTAAAATATAATTTAAGATGCCTACTTTATAGGTTTTAGAAGGAACATTTAACTTATTAATTATTTTATTAGAAAAACTCATCACATAAATATTTTTCTCTTTATATTTATTTAATAAAGAGATTAATTTAGTAAAGCTAGTAATATTTTTAATTTCGATTAAAAATATTTTCCTAGTTTTTATTTTTAAAATATCTTTTAACCGCGGAATATATTTAGGTAAATCACGATATTTAATATCTTTAATAAGTTTATTATTAATGATAGGATCATGGCATAAAATAAATTCATGATCTAATGTCTCTCTAACATCAAATTCTACTCCTTCGTACCTATAATCTAAAAATGCTTTAAGTATTCCCTCATAAGTATTTTCTTTAATAAATTCACTAGTAAATCCCCGATGTTTAATTAATTTCAAAAAAAATCACCTAGTAAATTATACTAAGTGATTTAAAATTTTTTCCTTCTTCTTCCTCTACCTTTAGATTCTTCACTAGTTAATGGGGCTGGTAATTCATTTTCTAAAGATTCTAATCTGATTAATTTATTTAAAGATTGATCTATTACTTTGGCTTCCATCCGCATCTCTTCATCAGGATGACCCGCAAAAACTCTTAAAGATTCTTTTAATCTTTTTAAAACTTTTAGATAGCTATTAAGCTTTTCTTCACTATCTAATAATTCTTTTATTTGGGGAATTACTTTGCTGGCTTCTTCAGAATTACTAATAACTACTCTAGCAATAAATGTAGCCACGCCTAATTTAATTAATTCTTCATTAGTTAAAATATTATAAGTAGCATTTGCAATCAATTCTGAGGGAGCATCAGCTATAATTTTGGCAGCTTCAATAGTTAAACCATATTGTTTAACGGTTTCTTCATTTAAAATTTGATAAATTAACCGTAAGTGATATTCTTCTTGGGCATCTTGCAGTAATTTTAATCCGCCTACATAAGTATTATCCTCTTCATTTACTCTTTCTTTATACATTTCTAAATAACTACTTCTTATTTGCGGTGATAAACTCTTTTTATTTTTTAAAATGATTAAATTAGCCACCTCTTCTAAATGACTATCACTACTTATTAAATATATTTTTTCTAATACTTTAGGATCTAAAGCCATTATTTTATTTATGTTGGTCCGGCTTACTCCTACTTTTGCTAATCTCGATATTAAAGCAATTTTTTTCTTTTCTTTCATCGTTATTCTCCTTGTAACTTTGTATTATAAAGCATAAACTGGTAATTAGCAAGAGAAATTATTTACCTGTTAAATTCTTCTTGCCTTTAGGAACCTTAAAAATAATACTAAAAATAATAATTATGAAGAAAAAAATACCGACCGCAAGAAGTTGGACTTCGTATAAATTAACTTCCTTATTATTAGTAATTTCTAAAGATTTCATATAATTATCGATGCCACTTACTGTATCCGTTTTTTCTTTATAAACTAAAAAAGTATAGGTAGCATCTTCATTAACATTATATACATCTAATACAACAGTATTCTCATCTTTATCTAATTCATTATTTTTTACTTCCACATAAGTATCATCCGCTAGCTTATAAGAAAACTCTAAAGCCTTAACATCTTTTGGGACAATCACCGTATAAAAGTAAGTATATTCATTAAAATCAAGTTCTAAATTACCATTTAATATTTTTAAATCATGTATCATAAAAACCACTAGTAATATTGTGGTTTTATTAAATTTTTTTATACTAATTTCCTTAGTATTTCATTCATAACATAAATATAATCAGGATTTATTTTTAAATGTCCTTCTTCATAAATAAGTTCTTTGGTTTTAAGTAAAGGTTTAATATTAAAAGCATCTTGAATATTTACCCCAAACTTTTCATAAAACTTACGTATATTTATACCCTTTAAAAGGCGAAGACCTAAAATAACTTCATATTCCATAATATCTTCTTTGGTAATTAATTCAGTATTAAGACGAATATCGCCTTTTAAATAATTAGATAAACTTCTCGTATTATCATACCTAACTCCGCCAATATAACCAGAGGCTCCACAGCCAAAACCATAGTATTCTTCATTATGCCAATAGACTAAATTATGCTTAGATTCAAACCCCGGAATAGCAAAGTTTGATACTTCATAATGCACATACCCATATTTTTCTAAAATATGACTAATATAAAAATACATTTCTTCATCTAATTCTTCCGGAATACTATGAACTTTTTGATAGCTTAAATAGGTATTATCTTCAATCATTAAACTATAAGTACTAATATGTTCAACTTTTAAAGAAAGAAGACATTTTAAATCATTTTTTAAAGTTTTCATTTTCTCATGAGGTAAAGCATAGATTAAATCTAAATTAATATTATTAAAACCTAACCTTCTAGCCAAGTTGATTTTAGCTTTTACATCTTCATAATTTAAAGACCTATTCATTAGTTTTAAATTATCCAGATCAAAAGATTCAATTCCAATGCTTAAACGATTAACGCCATATCTTTTTAAAAGTAAAAGTAATTCTTCCGTAATATCTTCGATATTACATTCAAAGGTAAATTCTTCTAAATAATCCTTATGAAAAAGATCAGTCATACGAAGTAAATACTCTATTTCCCTTAAAGATAAAGCACTAGGAGTACCTCCACCAATATAAATAGTTCTAATATTTTCTCCCATGTAATTTTCTTTAATTTCTGAATAGAGTTTTTTTAAATAAACTTGGACCCATTCTGAGTTATATAAAACTTTGCAAAAATCACAATAACTACAAATACTTTTACAAAAAGGAATATGAATATAAACACTAGAGGTGTTCATCTTTTTTTGCCTTTATTGGAATTGTAATAATTTAAGATGCTTTCAAATTTAGCTTTTAATTCTGGTTTATCTTCCAAATATTGAGAAGCTTGGATATTATATTTTACATAGTAAAAATTGAACAATTCTCCCATCCTACCAGAAGCAACATTATATTTGATTTGATAATTTAAAAGCATTCCTATTTCTTCGAAAGTTAAATCACTAGTTTTGTTTTCTTCTCTTTTCTTTTTAATTAATTTAACATAATAATCATCTATTTGATGAGTCAAACTAATCATGGCCTCTTTATCATGGCTTTTAATTGCCTCATAAAGTCTTTGGCAATAATTTAAGGCCTCAGAAATAGCTACTTCTTGGTCAGTATCATCGGTATTAAAAAGATAGTGTAAAGATTTGATACTGGCAGCATTATATTTATCTAAATTTTGCCGTATTAAATCCGGATTTAAACGGAAAAGGAATCCTAAAGATTCTGACTTTAAACGGAATGTTAAAGCTAAATGTCTTAAAAAGACATATTGTTCCGCTTCAGTTCTATAAAAGACTTTTAGATCTAAAGCCGGTGTATAATCTTTAACATTTCCATTAACAATTAAATAATCCCGTAATTTTTCATGAATAGCCCGAATTATTTTCGGAGCACTTTCTAAATAGATTAAACCTATCATTTGCCGATTATTTAAAATCTCTAAAACTTTCGCATTCGAAACACCTAAATTATCAGCAATTTCTAAAATTGTCATATTTTCTTTCACAAATAGAGTTACCACTCTAATAACTAAACTTTTTTCTATAACTTTATCATTAGTCATTCTCATCACTTCCTAAAATACTTAAGAATGCTTCGGCTGGAACTTCAACTCTTCCCACCATTTTCATTCTTTTCTTTCCTTCTTTTTGAGCCTCAAGTAATTTTCTTTTTCTTGAAACATCGCCCCCATAGCATTTAGCTAACACATTTTTCCGCATCGCACTAATATTTTCTCTCGCAATAATTTTAGAACCAATACTGGCTTGAATGGATACTTGAAACATTTGCCTTGGAATAACGCTTCTTAGTTTTTCACACGTCCATCTTCCTTTAGCATACGCAAAATCTTTATGGATAATCATCGATAAAGCATCGACTCTTTCACCATTAAGCAAAATATCCATTTTGACTAAATCACTTCCTTTATAACCAATTAAATCATAATCAAATGAGGCATAGCCATTAGTTCGACTTTTAAGTTTATCATAAAAATCATAAACCACTTCCGCAAGAGGGATTTCATAATGGATATTAACTCTCGTGTCATTTATATAATCAATTGCTTTATAAATACCTCTTTTATTTTGACATAGTTCCATAATACTTCCAACATAGGAAGAGGGAGCAATAATATTGGTATAAATATAAGGTTCCGTAATCTTACTAATTTTTTCCCGCGTAGGCATTTTATTCGGATTATCAATAACTACTTCTTCTCCCGAGGTAAGATAAGCAATATAGACAACCGTGGGACTAGTTACCACAATATCTAAATTAAATTCCCGCTCGAGTCTTGTGGTAATAATCTCCGAATGTAAAAGGCCTAAGAAACCAGTATGAAAGCCAAAACCTAAGGCTTCACTCGTAACTGGTTCAAATACTAAAGAAGCATCATTTAATTTTAATTTATTTAAGGCATCTTTTAAGGCTTCATATTTATTTGATTCAATCGGATAAATTCCGGAATAAACCATTGGTTTCATTGGTTTATAACCATCTAATGGCGCATCCGCTTCCTTGCCACTTAAAGTAATGGTATCACCAACATGCACACTCGAAATATCTTTAATCGCCGCGACTAGAAAACCAACTTCCCCACTCGATAGCGAGTCTACTAATTCTTCTTTCGGCGTTTTGACTCCTAATTCCGTTACTTCAAAAGTTTTATTGGTCGCCATCATCTTAATCTTATCTTTAACTCTAATGATGCCATCCACTACTTTAATTAAAAGGACAACTCCTTTATAACTATCAAAGTATGAATCATAAATTAAAGCTTTAACCCTTCCCTCTTCATTAACGATGGGTTCAGGTATTCTTTCCACGATAGCGTCTAATAAATCTTTAACGCCTTCCCCCGTTTTACCACTACATAAAATAATTTCTTCTTCCTTAAATCCTAGTACATCTTCTAATTCTTTTTTGACCTTGGGAATATCGGCATTAGGTAAATCAATCTTATTAATAACCGGTATAATTTTTAAATCATTTTCTAAAGCTAAGTAAAGATTAGCTAAAGTTTGAGCTTCAATTCCTTGGGCCGCATCGACGACTAAAACAGCTCCTTCACATGCCGCTAGGCTTCTACTTACCTCATAAGAGAAATCGACGTGTCCCGGAGTATCTATTAAGTTTAAAATATAATCTTCATTATGATAATTATATTTTAATTTAACTGTATTAAGCTTAATCGTAATTCCTCTTTCTCTTTCAATATCCATACTATCAAGCATTTGATCTTTAAGCTCTCTTTTCGATACCGCACCCGTATACTCTAGTATGCGATCCGCTAAAGTGCTTTTGCCATGATCAATATGAGCAATAATGGAAAAATTACGAATTTTTTTCTCTTGCATAAATAACACCAAAATAATCATACCATAAAATAGCTAGATAAAAAACCTCTACCGGTCATAAATTGGCAATATTTAGGATAATCATTTTACACTTGTTTGACAATTATAGAAGAATATGGTATAATTTTCCTAGATAAGAGGGGATTTTATGAGGTATAGTTTAATTATTTGGCAAAACAGAAACAGTATAAGAGAAATTAAGGGATATTCGCTTATTCCCGGCTATAAATGTAACGAAAGAAGTTTACATGGTATAGATCGATTTTGTGAACATTTTAATAATGAAGAAGAATTAAAAACTTTTTTATTGGAGGCTGGTCTAATTAAAGAAAGCGAATGGAACAATCGCTTAGCTATTGGCTTATTTAAAAAGGGATTTTCTTGGCCTATCAAAACCCATTTTGATATTACTTATAAACATGATATACCTTTTTTCCATCAAAATAATCTTCAAAACTATTATTTAAATAACATAATGGATATTAGTTTTATGGGAAAATTTATGAGAACATTTCAATTTCCTCGAGATATTAATTATCGCCTGTTAAATCTTTATTATACTCTTAAAGCAACAGGAACATTAGATGATTATTCTAAAGAAAGTCTCACTACCATTATGAAAGATTTTCTTCACAACTTTATCTATGACCCGCAAAATACTAGAGATGGCAAAATAAACTATTTACATGTTAGAATGCTTGCCAAAATGGCTAGCCGACATGCTGCAGAAAAAGGAACAATATGTATCGAAGATACGGAAGAATACGTTAAAACTCCTATTACTGATGAAGCATTACGCTCCGAGTTATACCAACGTTACCAAGATTTAGAAGATAACCCAACCAAAGAAGAAAGCGAGGCTATTTTAAGCCGGGTTAAAGAAATTGAAGATTATTTTAACGCCGTTAAAGAGTTAAGCGCTAATGCTGTAAGGCAAAGAAGACTTGCCAAAAAAGAAAGACCAGAATTATATAATTAAAGAAAGGATGAGTTATATGGAAGTTCCTCATTTAAAAATATTAGATGAAAAAAACAAGACCTTAAGATTAACCAGTAAAGAAGTAACTTTTCCTTTATCTATAGAAGATAAACAAAGAATTAAGGATATGGTTACTTATCTTACGATGAGTCAGATAGAAAAATATTATACTAAATATAATTTAAGACCAGGAATGGGACTCGCTTTTATTCAACTAGGTATTCCCAAAAATATCTTTGTCATTGTCGAAGAAGTAGATGAAGATGAGTTTAAAAACTATGTTATTATTAATCCCAAAATAATTAGCCACAGTGAAGAATTAGTTTATATTGGCGAAGGCGAAGGATGTCTATCTGTAAACCGGGAAGTTGAAGGAATTGTACCGAGATATGCGAGAATGCGTATCAGTTATCAAGATGAAGATGGCAATAAAAAAGAAATAAGAGTAAGAGAAGAAATATCGGTAGCTTTCCAACATGAAATGGATCATTTAAATGGCATCTTATTCGTGGATAAAATTGATAAGAAAAATCCTTTCAAAGATCAAGATAAAATGCGGGAAATATAAAAAGAACTAGCTTTCTAATTTAGCTAATTCTTTTTTTTCATCTTCTAGTTTAATCTTCTCTTTTGCAACTAAATCGGCCGGAGCTTTACTGACAAAATTTTGATTATTAAGTAAGGCTTCTCTTTTTTTAATTGATGCCTTTAATTCATTAATTTGCTTTTCTTGTAATCTTTTATCTTCTTCCGTAATTTCTTTTTCATAATAGATAATACCTTCATAATTTTTGGTACTAACTTTGAATGATGTTATGTCTTCTTCCGTATCTATTAATTTATCTTGTAATTTAAGCATTTTAATAATTAAATCTTCTTGAAAATTAACTTTAACTTGATAATTACCAATAATATTATTTTCTTTAACGGTTGTCCGGTAATTTTTAATAAAATTAATTATTTCATCAACATTCTCTTCTTCTGCACTAAAAATTAATTTTTTATCATACATAGGATAAGAACTAATCATAATATTTTCTTCTCTAACTGGTAAGTAATCATAAATAACATTAGTGACATAAGGCATAAATGGATGAAGCATTTTTAAAATACAAGTTAATGTATAAAGAAGCGTACTCTTAGTATTATCTTCATCAATACTAAATTTAGCCATTTCAATATAGTTATCACAAAAATCATTCCAAATAAAGGAATAGATAACCGTATTAACATTATTAAATTCCATTTTCTCCATATATTTAGTGACATCTTTAATCGTCTTTTCTAATTTAGTTAAAATCCATCTATCACTCATTTTTAAGTTTTCTAATTTAACTTCTTTAACACTTTCAATATTCATTAAAACAAACCGGGAAGCATTCCATAATTTATTAATAAAATTCCAAGTTGATTTTAATTTCTCTTCATCAAATCTTAAATCCATTCCCGGTGCGGTCGAAGTTGTTAGATAATATCTTAAAGCATCAGCCCCATAAGTATCAATCATATCCATAGGATCGACGCCATTACCAAGACTTTTACTCATCTTTCTTCCTTCTTTATCCCGAATTAAACCATGGATTAAACATTTTTCAAAAGGACGTTTATCCGTAAATTCTAAAGATTGGAAGGTCATTCTACATACCCAGAAGAAGATAATATCATAACCGGTTACTAAAACATTGGTGGGAAAATAGCGATTATATAAATCTAAATTACTAGGCCAACCCATCGTGGAAAATGGCCATAAAGCACTAGAAAACCACGTATCTAAAACGTCTTCATCTTGATGCCAGCCTTCTCCTTCTGGCGCATTCATTCCCACATAGACTTCTTCGCCACGATACCATGCGGGTATTTGGTGTCCCCACCAAAGTTGTCTTGAAATACACCAATCATGACAATCATTCATCCAATTATTCATAATTTTTTCAAATCTTGGCGGAATAAAATTAACTTTCGTATCTTTATTTTTTTGGTTTTCAACGACTCTTTTTGATAAATCCTTCATATTAACAAACCATTGGCGAGATAAATATGGCTCCACCATGGCATTAGTTCTTTCAGAGTGACCTACCGAATGCGTTATTTCTTCAACTCTAATTAAAATACCTTCTTCATCTAAATCTTTAACTAAAGCCTCCCGGCACGCAAAACGATCCATGCCTTCATATTTTAAAGCCTTCTCATTCATTGTACCATCTTCATTTAAAACTTTTATTCTCTCTAAATTATGTCTTAAACCAACTTCATAGTCATTAGGATCATGGGCGGGTGTTATCTTAACTACCCCGGTTCCAAATTCGGGATCCGCATGAACATCGCCAATAATCGGAATTAATTTATTAACTATCGGTAGAACAACATTTTTTCCAATTAAATCTTTATATCTTTCATCATCGGGATTAACCGCAACCGCGGTATCACCAAATAAAGTTTCTGGACGGGTAGTTGCTACCTCTAAATAATCGGTGGTTCCTTCAATAAAATATTTTAAATGATAAAACGCCCCTTTAACATCTTTATAAATAACTTCTTCATTAGATAAAGCGGTTTTCGCCACCGGATCCCAGTTAATAATTTTTTCTCCTTGATAGATTAAACCTTTATTATATAAAGTTACAAAAACATACCGAACAGCCTCCGATAAGCCCTCATCTAAAGTAAATCTTTCCTTAGTTAAATCGACTGAAAGACCTAATTTAGCCCATTGTTTATGAATAATATCTTTATGTTCATCTGTCCATTTAAAGCATTCTTTTAAAAATTCTTCTCTTCCTAATTCATATTTATTAATACCTTCATCTTTTAGACGAGCTACTACTTTAGCTTCGGTCGCAATCGCTGCATGATCAGTTCCAGGTAGCCATAAACAGTCATAGCCTTGCATTCTTTTAAACCGAATAATAATATCTTGTAAAGCGGTATCCCAAGCATGACCTAAATGTAATTTTCCCGTGACATTAGGCGGCGGAATTACTATTGAATAAGGTTTTTTAGAAGGATCACCACATTCAAAATAATGATGATTTTCCCAATATTCATAAACTCCTTTCTCCACACTTAAATGATCATATTTTTTCTCTAACATAATGCTCCTCCATTAAAAAAGATGACACCAAAGGGCGAAATTACCGCGGTACCACCTTTATTTGTTCTTTAAAATTTTAACGCATTTCTGCTTTTATATTCCATTGCAACAAATATATTCGTTTTTTCTTAGTTTGCACCAACCACTAATTCTCTTTAAAAAACAACCTATATCCCTCAACTTCATCATATAAATTTATTATATTTTATCAAAATTATTCAGTTAGTGCAAGAGTATCCAAAACATTACCATTTGATTTGATAACGATTTTTCTATTATTAATCTCTAACTCAATCTTACTTTCTTCCCCATTTAAAGGAATAGATTTTAAATAATTATAATCTAAATTATTATATAAATAGAAAACATTTTGACTAATAATGCCTATATAACTATCTTCCATAACATAATCACTAATATCCTCATTAGTTAAATACTCAAACCCGGCATAATTATATATTCTAACTCTTTCCTCATTTTTCGTAATTACATATTTATTATTATAATCCACTATTGGTTCATTATATAATGCCGTAAGAGATGTATTATCATCACTAACTAAATACCATTTATCATCTTTCGAAACAATAAATACATCACTATTAAGAGTTCCCTCAACAGCATTATCTTTTAAAGCTATATAATTATATTCAAAAGGAAGAATACTCATAATACTATCACTTATACTAATTACACCCCATAAATTATTTTCATTTTCTAAAATATAAGCATTATTGGAAATATTAGTATTATAAGTATTTAATACTTTATAATTTTGTAAAATACTTCCCTCTTTAACACTAAAAAGTTTTACTAAAGCCCCATCTTTAATAAAAGCAAAATCATTAGCAATAAGACTGGTTTTTAATATATTACCTTCTTTATAATAATTAATTTCATAGATATCATCATTAATAATAGAAGAAGCATAATCACAAGTATCCGTTGTACAAGGAAAAGCATTTACCAATTTATCATTTTCATCATAAAACCATAATTTATTTTGGTAATAAAAATCATGATGGGGATTATCGTCAAAAGGATTTTCATCTTCTTTAAGAAAATAACTGACAATTGTTAAAGGAACAAAAAGACAAAGAAGAATAATAATTGTTACCAATACCGTCTTTTTATTAATCATATCTGGTGTACCCATCTTTATCGTATTTGTATTCGGTATTATCAATTTTAATTATAAAGCCTTTTTCATCAAATTCAATTTCATATTTATTATCTTCGACATCTAAATCATTGCTTAAAATACTAAGAGCGCTAGTATATTTATAAACATTCAAAGAATCATCTTTTATACCAACATAATAATCATCATATAAATCAATATAATCAAATTCATTACTTATTTTCTTAAAATCTGCATCATAAATAACATAAGATTTATCAGAGATCATTAAATAATATTTATTAGAATACTTAATATCTTTATACTTAAATTCTACCTTGCCTTTAACTGTACTACTATCAATTTCAATAACTCCATAATTACCAATATTACTACCTACACCACTTTTGGCAATAAAGTAAGAAGTAGTAGTATCTAATAATTTAACATCATCATTAAGTTCTTCACTACTAATAAATTCTAAACTACTATAAGTTCCTTTTACTTTTTTAGTTTTTAAATCATATAAATATATTTTAGCATCAGTATCTGATATATTATCATAAATAAAGACATACTGATTATTATAAATACCCGTATATTTACCATCTATTTGATAAATATTACATTTATTTAGAGTACTAGTACTAGAAGTTATATCATTTTTATTATTACATTTATAAGTACTTAATAAATCTAATTTTTCATCATCTTTATAGAAATATAAAGTGCCATCAAAATAACTCATATAAGAAATACCACTTGATACTATTCCTTCATATAAATTAAGACTTTTTGTTTCACTTCCTAAATTAATTAAGATGGCATTATTACCCATACTAATTTCATAAGCAACTTTAGTTTCTTTTAAATTTTTATTTTCATCATAAACATATTTTTTGACATAATCATTAGAGGTTAATCTAATACCTTCTTCATTTAACTTACTTAAATTATTATCTAATAAATATAATCTCCCACTTTTAACTAAAGATATAACATTTTCATGTAAGCCAATATAATCATAATCATCTAATAATTTTGATTTATCATAAGTATATAATTCATATTTATTATTATTTAAACTAACTATATAATCACTACTTACACTTTTAATAGTACCCGGTACTACATCACTAATCTTTTTCCCAGTATTATCGATTATATAATTATCATTCTTATCTTTAGCTACTAAATAGATTAAATTACCATTAACTATTCCTAAATTATCATAACTTGGTCTTATTAAATAATCAAACCCACTATTAGTTATTTCAATTAAACCATATTTATTAGATTCATCACTAATAACTACTACATCTTTGTTGGTACTATAAGTTTTAAAATTAGTAATATCTAAAATATTTTCCTTCTTCTTAATATCATATAAAAATTCTTTATCATCATCATAAATAAATACATAATTATCACTATATATTTGACTATTTTTAATTATTTCTTCTCCCAGTTCATTAACACTAATAATTCTTTCCATTTCATCATTAGTATAATCTGGTTTAGCGACAAAACATTTATCAATCTCTTTTACTACACATTCATAGCTACCTAATTCTTTATCATAAATATCTAAAAAGATTAAATTACCATTTTCATATCGGTAGTTATCTTTTTCCACAATAACTGGTTCTTCTTCCTCTTTTTCTTCTTCATCTTTTCTAAACACAACAAAATAGATAATTAAACCAGCGATTAATAAAAGTAACAAACCAATACCTAATATAATTCCTAATTTACCACCTTTAGGTAAATCACTCCACCATTCTTTAAAACTTCTTCTTTTTCTTTTCTTCTTTTTCTTTTTTTCTTTTTCTTCTAAAGCATCTAATACTTCTACTTCTTCTTTAGAATCACTTTCTAATTCAATTATCTCATTATCATAATTAAAATCATCATTCATAATGCTCTCCTTGTATTCTAATACAAATTATATCATAATTTTTATATTATTAAAAGAGAGGAAATATTACCGTTAAAAAGTGTAGACAATCCCAAGCCATATTAATTATTGCCCACACTTTTCATCACAAAAACATCGCTTCCAATCATTTAAAACTATTCAAAACTAAACAAACATCAGCTTAAAAGTGTAATATTCGCACTAACACACAACTTTTTGCAATATTAAACCAACTAAGTCTAAGGCATTTACCCAGTGGATAAAAAAGCGAATCGCCATGATGAGAACCTCAACCCATCATGGCGATTATTCATGCCGCAGCCGAAATTATATATGGAGTATTTATATCACCATTACCGTCTGTGATTTTTATCTCGGATGAAAGATAGAAGACTGGACGAACCGCAAACGTAACGTTCACACTCCAGGTCTCGAGAGTCCCGTCACCATTCACAAGCCGCGCATGAGAAGTGTCGTAATAAGTATACCTGGTCATGGTCCATTCAGCAGTTGCTGATGGTGCGATTGATCCTGTTGGTGTATTATCTTTTCCATTCAATCCATTTTGGATAAACAACCAATTATTTGTATTTGTTTGTCCATCATTGGCATATAAATAATCACTTAAGTACATTAGCCCTATTTTATTTCCAGTAAAATTTTTTGTCCTTTCATTTTGAAATACTGTTGGATTACTACTTGATGTTGTATCTCCTATATAATATGTTGGTGCATATATTAAGTTTGTCCATTTCTCTTCTTGCATATAACTGTATTTGTCATTACCTATAAATATATTTGGATATGATGTGTGTGTTCCGTTTAATCTCTTATATAAATCTGAATTATTCCAATATGTATTATTATAATTATTGTGCCATGCAAATGTACTTGTATTGCTACTTCCTTGAACTAATTTTGTCGCTTTGATTAGTTTTAATCTTCCGCCTGTATCTATTCCTATTATTCTATACATATATGTATCCTTGTTGTCTTTGCATGTTTGTTGATTATCTGTTCCAAAACATATAAAGTTATCTGTTACTTGACTATATGTACCTACAAATCTTCTTAAGTCATCTGAACTATTTCTGGATTTTGCTTGAGTAATAGTCTCTAATGTTTTTCCTTCAGAATTAGTTGCAACTACATCTTTAGCGGGTTTTGGTTCTTGCTTAGTTGTAAATTTTTGTTGGGTTGCATTTGCTTTATTATCATTTCCAGCTTTATCTATTATGTAGAAATAAAATGTATATTCTTGCCCAGCATTTAAGTTATCAAATGTATAAGTATTATTCTCTGTACATGTATAACTATCTTGATTTGTTCCATAACAATATTTATCTATTCCATTTGTATCATTACCTGTTACTTTTACTCCGATTGTTGTTGAAGTTATTTCTGTTGATGTTACATTTGTTATAGTTGGTGGAGTTGTATCTAGTGTTATGCTATCACTTAATACATCGGATATATTATTAGCTTTATCTTTTAAATAGGCATTATATATATATTCTTTTTCTTCACTATCTAACGTTATTTGTTTGGTTATATTATTTTCATTTGTGATACTATCCCATATACAATCTTTATTTGTGTTTTCTTTAGTTATGCAATATTCTTTGACATCTTCATCTAACCATGATAAATAAGCTTCTATATTTTGAGCATTGGTATATTTGGATTCTTCTTTATCTTCTTTTAAATAGAACTTTGCTATTGTTGGGGCTGTATTATCTGTTGTACAACTAAAGTTCTTTATTTCAATACTTAAATGTAATTCTTTTCCTGCTAAATCACTTTGATCATCTTCTCTATTATTTATTTTTAAATATGACTTTATGGCATGAGGATTACTTCCCATTACTTCAAAGTTAGCGGTATATTTTTGAGTTCTTGCTTCTTTAATGGTACTTAAATCTAAAGTTTCTTCTAAATCTCCCGCATTTATATACAACTCAGAATCATTTGGTTGTAAAAATGTTCCCATTGTATCTCCTTCAGTTAATGATACTATTACATCAGCACTACAAAAATTTCTGACATCGACATTTCCTACTACTGATATTTCGGCGATATCTAACATTTTATTTGCTTCTGTCTCATATGGTAAATCTTTATTATCTGTAGCATAAAATTCTTTTATAGTACTTGTTGATGACATATCACTTGCTGTTAAATTAATATGAATATTAGGTATTTTATTTGTTATTGCTATACTATTTAATTTTCCGGTTTCAATACTTATTTTCGTACTGGTACTACTACTTCCCATATCTATACTAAAGTATGCATAAGTAGCTCCAATGAGCAGTACTAATAAGAATATTCCCACTAGTATAGTGCTTATTATTACTTTCTTTTTATTATTTTCTTCTACCATAATACCTACTCCTTATACTTATTATGTTTAAAATACCGAACAATTATTACAAAATAATAATTGATATCTATATGATATCTATTAAAATTATAATATAGTCTATATTTTAAATCAAGAAAAAGATATCTATTTGACATCTACTAAAAAATTTAAAATAATAATATCATATAGATATCGGGGAGAGGATAAAATTATGAGAAAAGAATGCATATTAAGAATTGATGAAGATTTATATGAAGAAGTTAAGAAATTAGCAGATAAAAATGAAAGAAGCGTAAATGCGCAAATTGTTTATACTCCCAAGTTTATCACATGATAATAAAAAATAGTTCTGCAAGTAGCATAAATACTTGTTTTTTTATTGAATTTTAA
>CANQXW010000014.1 GCA_947627925.1 uncultured Bacilli bacterium
CAAAGCTTGCCTTTGTTTCTTATCATCCCATTTGCATTAGCAAATGCAAAAACTGACATTTTAAAAAAATCTTAACAGCAAAAACTTAAAAAGGCATCTTCATTTTACCATTATTCATTTGTTTCATCATTTCTTTCATCATTTCAAATTGTTTTAAAAGGCGATTAACTTCTTCCACAGTACGGCCACTACCTTTGGCAATTCTTTGCTTTCGCGTAGCTTTTAATACTTCAGGATGTTTCCTCTCATATGGAGTCATGGATAAAATGATGGCTTCCACATGTGCCATATCTTTAGGATTAATCGAAATATTATTTAAACCCATGCTCCTAGCTTGGGGCAACATTTTAATAATATTTTCTAATGGCCCTAGTTTTTTTATTTGTTTAAAAGTAGTTAAGAAATCTTCTAAATCAAAAGTACCACGTTGCATTTTTTTGGCTTGTTCTCTCGCTTCATCTTCCGAAACAATTCCTTCAACTTTTTCAGCAATGGATAAAATATCGCCCATGTCTAAAATTCTTTCCGCCATTCTAACAGGATAGAACTCACTTAAACCATCCATTTTTTCAGAATCGCCAACAAATTTAATTGGCACATTCGTAAGGTGTCTTAAAGAAAGAGCCACTCCACCTTTAGTATCGCCATCCATCTTAGTTAAAATACAACCAGATAATTTTAAACTATCATTAAATCCAGTAATAACATTAATGGCATCCTGACCCATCATCGCATCAATAACAAGTAAAGTTTCATTTAATTTAACATTAGATTCAATTTCTTTTAATTCATTCATCAACTGTTCATCTATTTGCAAACGACCAGCAGTATCGATAATCACATAATCTAACTTTTCATCTTTCGCATAACTAATTCCATCTTGTACAATTTCTAAAACACTTTTACCTTCCTCAGTAAAAACAGGAATATTTAAAGAAGCCGCAATATCTTGTAATTGCTTTATAGCTGCAGGGCGATATATATCTCCCGCGATTAAAAGTGGTTTCCGGTTATATTTTTTTCTTAAAATATTAGCCAGTTTTCCAGCCGTTGTGGTTTTACCACTACCCTGAAGACCGCATAACATAATAACCACAAAATTTTCTTTAACTTCTAATGGAGTATATTCTCCTCCTAAAAGTGCGACTAATTCATCTTTAACAATTTTAATAAATACTTCATCAGGTTTTAAACTTTTAGAAACTTCTTCACCCAAAGCTTTTTCTTTAACATTAGCCACAAATTCTTTAACAACAGTATAGTTAACATCAGCTTCTAGTAAAGCTAAACGGATTTCTTTCATGGCATCATTAATATTTTCTTCAGTAATTTTGCCCATGCCCCGAATATTTTTAATTGCTTTACTAATTCTATCTCCCATGTATTCAAACATAATTATTCTCCCTTTAAAATATCTTCAATTTCTTTTTTGATTAAATCAATATTTTCTAATTCTAAAACTTTTTGTAATTTAAGATTATTAGAAACTATTTTTAATTTATTTTCATAATTATCAAGTTTATTCTCCACATTTTTAATAATGGATCCTACTCTAGATTTAGAAATGCCTTTTAATTCCGCAATTTCTTGCATCGTTAAATTTTCTCCATAATATAAATCAAATATCTCGCGATTATTTTCTTTGATTAAATCTTTATAGATTAAAAATAATTCATTATAGTATGCAAATTTATCCATTATACCATATCCTTAAATAAACCATAAATATAATTTTCAATATCGAATGGTTTTAAGTCTGTCATTTTTTCACCTAAACCGATAAATTTAACGGGCAAATTAACTTCTTCTTTAATTGCTAAAACTATACCACCTTTGGCTGTTCCATCTAATTTAGTTAAAACAATTCCCGTAATATTAGTAATTTCTTTAAAACTTTTCGCTTGCATAATCCCATTTTGACCCGTTGAAGCATCAATAACTAACAAGGTTTCATGTGGAGCTCCCGCAATATGACTACTAATAACTTTATTAATTTTTTCCAATTCTTTCATTAAATTAACTTTATTTTGAAGTCTACCCGCCGTATCAATTAAAACAATATCGACATTTTCTTCTTTGGCTTTAACAAGGCCATCATAGACCACACTAGCCGGATCACTACCCTCTTTGCCATAAAATAATGATTTCGTTCTTTCGGCCCATATCTCTAATTGATTAACAGCGCCTGCTCTAAAGGTATCACCCGCAATCATCATCACTTTATGTCCTTCGCTAACATATTTATGAGCAAGTTTTGCAATAGTGGTCGTTTTCCCAACACCATTAACACCAACCATTAAAATAACTGTTGGCCCATCTTCATTCATTTTAATTTTATCTGATAAGCTCTCGCCTTCAACATAGATAATTAAAAGTTCATCTACAATAACTTCCTTTAAATAACTAGTATCGGTAATATTTTCATGTTTAACCCGATCTCTTAATTTATCCATAAATTTCATGACGGTATTAACCCCAATATCGGCCATTATTAAAATGCTCTCTAATTCTTCAAAATATTCTTCAGATACTTTTGTATATTTAATTCCTAATATATTTAGTTTTGAAATAAAATCTTCTCTCGTCTTTTTTAAACCTTTATCGTAATCTTTTATTTCTTCTTTTTCTAAAATATCTTCTACTTCTTCTTTTTTACTTACTATCTTCTTTAATTTATCAAATAGTCCCATAAATCTTCACCTCTTTAATCATATCAAAATTTGACATCATTTAAAACACTTTTTACATAAATAGTAGACATTTTCGCTTATTTAAGATATAATTAATACCAGTTAAAAAACTTTTTATTTTAAAGAAAGAAGGAAATTATGAAAGAAAAATGTGCGACTTCCATCGTTGCTTTAGGCGGTCTTGGCGAAGTCGGAAAAAATATGTATGTCATTACTCATGATGATGAAATAATTGTTATTGATGCCGGAGTTATGTTTCCCGAAGTAGGTCTTTTGGGAGTTGATTATGTTATTCAAGATATTAGTTATTTAAAGGAAAATGAACATAAAATAAAGGCTTTATTTATTACTCATGGTCATGAAGACCACATTGGAGGTATTCCTTTTTTACTTAATCAAGTGCATATTCCAATTATTTATGCTCCTAAAATAGCTAAAGATCTAATTGATAAAAAACTTGAAGAAAGAAACATTAACTATAAAAATATTGAAGTTATTACGAAAGATTTAAAAGTTAATACTAAGCATTTCCAAGTAGAGTTTGTTAATACAACTCACTCTATACCGGATAGTTTTGCTGTCGTAGTTCATACTCCTAACGGAGTTATCTTTGAAACTGGTGACTTTAAATTTGACTTAACACCAATTGGCCCAATGGCTGATATTCATAAAATGGCAGAATTAGGTCAAAAAGGAGTAACCCTTTTACTTAGCGATTCTACCAATGCTTTATCAACCGGATTTTCCAATAGTGAATCAGTTGTTGACGAAACACTAAACGATATTATTGGCCGTCATGTGGGCAGAGTTATTATTGCAACATTCGCATCCAACATTTATCGGGTTAAACATATTGTGGAAACTTGTAAAAAATACAACCGGAAAATACTAGTTTTTGGAAGAAGTATGGAAACCTCTATTGAGCTGGCTTTAAATAATAATTTAATTAATGATAAATCTATTTTTGTTGATAACAACCAAGCCAAAAGTTTAAAAAGAAATGAATTATGTATTTTATGTACTGGTAGTCAAGGTGAACCACTGGCGGCTCTATCTAGAATTGCTAATGGAACCCATAAACAAATTTCTTTACTTCCTGATGATTTAGTTATATTCTCATCTAGTCCTATTCCAGGGAATGCGGAAAGTATTAACCGAATTATTAATAAAATATACTTAAAAGGAGTTAGAGTTTATACTAATTCGGAATTTAGTGATATTCATACATCTGGACATGCTAAATTAGAAGAATTAAAATGGATGCTTCGGATAATTAAACCCAAATATTTTATGCCAATGCATGGTGAATTTAGAATGTTAAAACAACATGCTAATATTGCTAAATTATGTGAAATTCCTGAAGAAAATACTTTTATCTGTAGTAATGGTGATGTTATTTTACTTAAAGATGGCATCGTTTCTAGAGGGGGCACTATTCAAGCTGGAGATGTTTATGTTGATGGCTCTCGAGTTGGCGATATTGGTTCTGTTGTTATTAAAGATCGAAAATTAATGAGTCAAGATGGTATTTTAATCACTATCTTAAATATCAATACTTTAACAAGAAAATTATTAATAAAGCCAAACGTTACAGCAAGAGGGTTTGTTCTAGTTAATGAAAATCCCGAACTAATGACGAAAATAGAACATAAAATTGGGGATATCGTAAATAATTTCTTAAAATCATCTATTTATAATTATACTGATTTAAAAAATCAAATTATTTTAGAATTATTGCCTTTCATTAATGAACTTACCGGAAGAAGACCAATTATCTTACCAGTCATAATGGAAGTAAATAAAAAAGAAGATTAATTAATTTTAAAATCTTCTTTTATTTTATTCTTCTTCTTAGAGATTCCTCAACTTCTAAAGGAATGCCAATATTAAAAGTATTGACTTTAACTTTAAATGGGAGTTTTATAATAATTTCATCACCTAAATAACTATCAAATTCCTCTTGTTCCATTTTTAATTCCTGTGAACTTATTCCCTTTTTCCTTTCTTCACTTTGTTTTTGAAGAAAGCATTTTAACAATATTATATTTATTTTTTGCAATTTTATTTCTAACATTTGTAATAGCCTTTTAGATTTGGGAATTTTATAAAAAAACAATTTAACAAAATCTACAGCAGCGATAAAATCTTTAGCATCATCCAAAGAAGAATAATGAGAAATAATATCAATAAGCCCACTTAAATTAGCATGAAAATATAGATTTTCCATCTCTTTTTCCCCAATTATACAAATTAATTTCTTAATTATTTCTACCTCTGCAGGATAACCTTTATGCATATGAGGAAAACTATCTAAAAAATATTTTTCAGTAAAATATTGAGTATATCCTTCATTTACCCCATAGCCATAATCCTTTTTACCTTTAACTTGATGAAACCCACTTAATATAAAACCATTATCTTTAACAATAGTTGAAGACATGTGAGTAAGCTCGTGAGGCAATGAATCTATATATTTTTTAGCTAATTGAATAGAATTATTAGGATTATACTTACCTACAGTTATACCTCCACTTAATATCTCAGTTAATCTAAGTCTGTAAGGCAAAATTTTTAAGGTATTAATATTATGATAAAAAACTTGTAAATTCTCTTTATCTAAGTGATTTATTAATATACGACTACATTCTAAAATCATTGAACCAAAATTAATTGAACCAAAAGACAAATTTTTTAAATAATCTTCATTAAGTTTAACCGCAAATTCACCTAAGTCTATAGTTTCTTCGTATTCGTCAATTTTCTTATAAAATTGATAAGAAATTTTTTTACGGCCTATTTCTAATAAAAGTCTTGCTGCGATTAATTCTGCTATTAAAAAAAGTAAATCATCATTTATAGCTATAATATCTTCATTATTTTTCACGATAAAATCCTTTCGAGAGGTTTATTATATAACAACCTAACTATAATGTAAATACTAAAAAAGAAGCCCTATTTGGCTTCTTCTTGAGCTCTTGTTTCTCTTATTACAGTTACTTTAATCGTACCAGGGTATTGCATTTCTGCTTCAATCTTACCTTTCATTTCTCTAGCAATTCGATAACTTTGAGCATCATCTATTTCACCTGGTTTAACCATAACTCTTATTTCTCTTCCGGCTTGCATTGCATAGGCTTTTTCAACACCTTCAAAAGAATTACCGATTTCTTCTAATTGTTCCAATCTCTTAATATAATTCTCGACAGAATCATTTCGAGCGCCAGGACGAGCAGCAGATAAAGTATCCGCTACACTAACTAAAACGGCAATAACTGATTTGGCATCTTTATCGCCATGATGGGAAGTAATCGCATCAATTACTGTTTCACTTTCATGATACTTTTTCGCAATTTGTTCCCCAATTTCAACATGGCTTCCTTCTACTTCAAAATCAATTGCTTTACCAATATCATGAAGAAGCCCTGCTCTTTTAGCAAGAGTAATATTTTCTCCTAATTCTGAGGCCATTAATCCACAAAGATTAGCTACTTCAATGGAATGTTGCAAAGCATTTTGACCATAACTAGTTCTAAAATTCAATTTACCAATTAAATTGATTAATTCCACATCCATTTTCGCAATTCCTAAATCAGTAATCGCTTTATTACCAAGTTCAGTTATTTTATTATTGATATCTTTACATGTTTTATCATATACTTCTTCAATTCTACTTGGATGAATTCTGCCATCTTTAATTAATGTTTCAATTGTTTGTTTAGCAATTTCTCTTCTTAATGGATCAAATGAAGAAATAACTATTGCTTCTGGTGTATCATCAATGATTAAATCAACACCCGTAACCGATTCAAAGGTTCTAATGTTTCTTCCTTCTCTTCCGATTAGTCTTCCTTTCATTTCATCATTAGGTAAATCTATTGTAGAAACTGTTTGCACTCCTACAACATCATCAGCATATCTTTCCATGCTATTGATAATTAATTGTTTTGCTTTGTCATTAGCAATTATTTTTGCTTTTTCTTCTTCATCTCTTATGTATTCAGAGATTTCTAAAGCCATGTCTGATTCAACTCTAGCCATAATTAAATCATGGGCTTTATCTTTACTTAAACCAGAAATTTTTTCTAGTTCTTCAACTTCTTCTTTCAGAAGTCTGTCCATCTTATCTTCTTTTTCTTGTAAATTTTGTTGTTTAACTAACAAATTATTTTCTTTTTCTTCTAAAGCCATGTCACGTTTTTGTAACATTTCTTCTCTTTTATCTAAATTATTTTCCCTACTTATAAGGCGATCTTCACTATCTTTGATTTCTTTCTTTTTTTCTTTAATTTCTTCATTAGTTTGTTGCTTTAATTTATAGGATTCTTCTTTCAATTCTAAAAGAGAGTCTCTTTTATGTTTATCAGCTTCTCTTTTAGCATCCTCTAATAATTTATTAGCTTTGTTTTGAGCACTTACACCTTTAAAATGATTAATTAAAAATACAATAATGGCTCCAATAAATATTCCAAGAAATAGAAATAAGATGATAACGGCTACATTATCCATTTTCTCACTCCATTTCTAAATTTTTTTACAGAAAATTTATAAAATATAATAAATATAATTATAATTATCCATAATCTAATTATAAGCGCAAATAAACTATTTAGCAAGGCAAAAAGATAAAAACTTGTCAATCTAATTTTTGGAAGCTGAAAATATCACTATAAAGTTTAAAAAAAGATTGCTTAATCAAAAATAAGCAATTCTTTTATTCATTTTTTTCTTGTGGTTTAGTAAAACCATAATGTTCATATATTTTATCTTCAATTTCTTTAGCAATATCAGGGTTTTCTCTTAAGAACAATTTAACATTCTCTTTTCCTTGACCAACTTTTTCGCCATTGTAAGAATACCAAGCCCCACTCTTTTCCATAATGCCAATTTCACTAGCAATATCAACAAGTTCTCCTTCATGGCTTACTCCTTCACCATACATGATATCGACACCTGCTGTTTTAAAAGGAGGAGCAACTTTGTTTTTTACTACTTTAATATTGGTTCTATTTCCTACTACTTGATCTCCTTGCTTAATTTGTTCTCCTCTTCTAATATCAAGTCTAACAGTAGCATAAAATTTCAAAGCTCTACCACCTGGAGTAGTTTCTGGATTGCCAAATAAGACCCCAACTTTTTCCCGCAATTGATTAATAAATATTGCTGTAGTATTGGTCTTATTTAGAGTACCAGATAATTTTCTTAAAGCTTGGGACATAAGGCGAGCTTGAAGGCCAACATGGCTATCGCCCATTTCTCCATCAATTTCTGCTTGAGGAACTAAAGCCGCCACAGAATCAATAACCACTAAATCGATAGCTTCACTTTTAACCAAAGCATCGCATATTTCTAAAGCTTGTTCACCAGTATCTGGTTGACTTAATAATAGTTCATTAATATCAACACCTAGACTTTTAGCATAAACTGGGTCTAGAGCATGTTCAGCATCAATAAAAGCTGCTCTACCACCAGCCTTTTGAGCTTCCGCAATCGCTTGTAAAGCAATAGTGGTTTTACCTGATGATTCTGGTCCATAAATTTCAATTATTCTTCCTTTAGGAAAGCCCCCAACACCTAGGGCAATATCCAAGGCAATGGATCCTGAACTAGTAACATCTATTTTAATATGTTCGTCAGCCCCTAATTTCATAATAGCTCCAGCTCCAAATTGTTTTTCAATATCTTTTAAAACTTGTTCTAGGGCTTTATCGTTATTTTTTGTATCTTTTGACTTCATATTATCTCCTTCTACACTCTCTGATAATTAAATTTTACCCTAGTTTTTTGGCATTGTCAATATTAAATCGAACTTTTGTTTATTTTTTTCTTTATTAAAAAAGAAAGCTTGTTTTAAACTCCCTTATTTTGAGTTATTAAATGATAAATTTCTTGCCAATCATGAACTCTAGTTATCCCTTTATAAGCGACATTATTGTTAAAAGATGCCATCATGAATACTTTTATTTTTAAATGATCAGCAATATAGGAACATTGATGAAAAGAATCATCAATCATTATATCAATTCTTTCTTTTTGGCAAACTTCACTTTTATATTTACTTCCTACAATTAACTTATCAAAGGGAATATCATTCTTTTCAAGCCACTTCAAACTTTTCTCATAAGGATCAGTTAAATGAAAACTATCTCTTGCCGTGATGATAAATATTTTGTACCCTTCTTCTTTTAATTTTTTTAAATATTCTCTAGCTTCTTCCAAAGGTGGAATGTTTAATACCTCTTTCTCAAAAACTTCATTAAAGAATTTCATAACTTCTTCTCTGCTCCACCCTAAACAGCGAGGAAATTTTTCTTCTCTATTTATAACTGGTTCACGATGTAAGGCATTCCGTGAAAAAGCAATAGCTTTGTCATATAGATAATCAGTAGTTTTACTAAGTGTATCATCTATATCAACACCGATGTTCATTATTTTTCCTCCCGATAATTATTACCTAAAAGTTCAATATCATCAGTTAGATATTTAATTCTTTCAATAATTCTCTTAGCTTTTATAGCATCTTCGCTATCTTTAGTAAGACTTAAATTTCTTTCTAATTCATTTATAGTAAGATTAGAGGTAAAGAAAGTGGGCATACCACTATTCATCCTGGTTTGTAAAATAGTACCTAAAATTTCATCTCTTCCCCATTCGGTTACTTTTTCTGCCCCAATATCATCTAATAGTAGTAAATCAACTTTTTCTAATTCATATAATCTATCTCCCACTAAATTTAAATTTTCTTTTAATTTTCGTAAAAGTTCGGGAACATAAACTATTTCCGCACTGACTCCAAACTTATTTTTAATTTCATTTAACAAAGCCGCAATTAAATAAGTTTTACCAGTTCCAAAATTACCATGTAAATATAATCCTTTAGATGATTTAAAAGGATCAAAATTATCATAATAATCTTTTAACCATTTAATAACTACGGCTCTACTTTTTGTAATTTTAATGTCTTTCATCCTAGCACTATCTAAAATATTTTGACTAGTAATTTTTAATTTTGCATCTTTTAAAGCTTTCTTTTTATATTTACAAGGGATATAAGAAAATATCAAATTACTTTCTTTTAATTCCGGGAAATAAACATAACCTTTAACTTTATTTTGACATTCATAAAGGCTTTTACAATTTTTACAATGAGCAAGTTCTTCTAAAGAATCCAATAAATTAATCGTATTTTTCTTAGCATCTTCTTCTTTTAATTTTAATTTTCGAACCAAAGCCTGATAATCTTCATTTTGTTTAGCTTTTAAATATTCTTTTTCTTGATTTTTAAAAACGGTCTTACTATCTACTTTTATCTCCATTTTAATTAAACTCCTTCAATAAATCTTTTAACTCATCTTCCTCTTCTTTAGATAAATCGTCTTCCTCAATTTTTTGATTAAACCAGATTGGGGTTTGAACTACTTCTTTCTTTGTTACTTCTGATGACGATTTTTTCAAACTCCTTTGATGTTCTTTTTCGGCAAATTCCATCGCTTCTTTAGCAGTTTTTAAATTAGCCCTTTTCCATTGAGCAGCGATTACCTCAACATAGCCGTTAGTAAGTTTATTATTATTCTTTCTTAAAACATAATCAATTAAAACATTAACTACAGCTGGTGGCATTTCTAAATCGATGATTAAATGCTCTAATAATTTTAAATCTCTACCAGTTGGCTTAGCATTGTGATATTTATGCCTTAAAAAATCATAGGGAGAAGTATTTTCAAAAACTTGAATAATTCTACCTCTTTTGGAATTATCTCCTAAAGGATTTTTTAAATACTCTGGTTGACTACGATAAACTAAAGTTGGCAAAGCGCCATTTTTAAATTGATAATCCTTACGGGCCATTATTCTTAAACCATTCTTATCAATATTGCCAAATTCATTTAAAACTCCTCTTATAAGTTCGGTCATTTTCAAAGTATCAATATTATAAATAAAGGCTAAATTGTTGATAAGTTCTCGTGTTTTTTTATTAAAGGCCTTTTCATTAATAATACTTTTCGGAATACTCGCAATAATTTCATCAAAATTAATGCGCGATGGATTTGTAATAATAGAGCTATTCTTTTTGTCTACCAAATCAGGTGACAAAGTAAATCTAGAAGTATCATAAACTTCATCCATCGTTTTCGTAATATCCGTATATTCTTTTAAATCAATCTTAGGAATTTTATACATATTTTTTAAATTTTCATATTCTTTTTCTCCAACATTATTGTATAAGACAATATTTAAAATAGGATGATTAAAAAATTCTGATGGGGTTAAAGGAGAATACAATTCATATACATAATCATTAATTGATCCTTCTTTAACATAAGTTTTTAAAAGACCAAAGGCCTCTAGGGATTCTCTAGCTAATTTAATATTTCCAATATCACTTTTTAAAGTAACCATTAAATGATGGTGGATTAAATCTCTACTCATAATATTAGATATGCTTAAATCATTCCATAAAGTAAAATATAATGATACTCCTAAAGAACCAATTAAAGGCTCATATAAACTCATAATTATATTACGGTCAGTATCAGCTAAGATACTTTTATTAACTATAATATAACGATCTGCTGGTAAAAGAGTAACATTTTTCATGAGAATCACCTTTCATGATATATTATAAAGGAAAGTTTTTTTATTAACAAGTTATTTGTTTATATAATGATGAAATAATTAATTCTCTAATTTTTTCATCTTCTAAAATATTAATACTAAATGTTCGGCTTCCCGCCTGATTTAGGGATGATCCTAAATGATATACTTTCTTTCTATCAATTATTATATATCGATCATGATAAGTATTATCATATTTTATTTTTAAATTATGATATTGTTTATTATACTTTTCAACATCTATTTCTTTTAATAACCCATTTCGTTTTACTATTAATATTACTTGAGCCTTTATATCTCTTATCATATCTAATACACTTTTATCAGCATATCTATCAATAATTATTACTTCTTCTTTACCTTCTTTTAAAATATCTACTATTTTTGAATAAGCATCATATATTCTCCCATAAAAATATATCTCATTTACATTTTCTTTTTTCTCTTCAAATTTATTAAATGATTCTTGTAATTTCTTTATATCTTCTGTATTTTGATTTATATTATTACTATTAATCATTATTTGCTTTTGCATATAACTAACTTCCATTAAATTACTAGAAATATATTTTCGCATCAAAACAAAAGCATCCATTATCGCAATACTTACTTTAGTAGCCACATCACTTTTTAAAACTGTAGCTAACATCGCTACCCCTTGTTCTGTAAATACTCTAGGGCTTTTATATTTTCCCCCACGGGTTTCTATATTTTTATTTTTTTGGTCACAATCTGTGACCAAAAAATTTTTAATTTCTTGATCATTCAATTTAAAAGTAAACCTTTCAGGAAATTTTTCAGGGTTTCTTTTAACAACTTGAATGATTTCTTTTGTACCATTTTTGCATTGATATAATTTTGCTAAATCGCTATCCAACATCACTTGTTGTCCTCTCACTTCATAGATTAAATCCTCGATTTTATGCGGGTTTGCACGCATCTCTACTAAATCAAAATTTTCAGCATCTTGAAAATCATTTAATATTTTTTTGTAAATTTTTTCTTTGTTTTCATTCCTTATTAAACTATTTAAAACTTCGATTCCTTCTAAAGAAAACACGTATGGCAAGTACTTAACATGTTGCCCTGTTGAAACCTTTAAGGTCACAATTTGTGACCTTAAAAGTTCTAAATACTCCTCTTTTTCTAATTGAAAATACATATCACTTGAAAACTTTTCTATGTGTCTTCTTACCAATTGGTTCAATTCTTTTGTGCCATTATTACATTCATATAATTTGGCTAGATCACTATCTAGCATTACCCTTTTTCCTTTTACTTCATAAACTAAATTTTCTTTTACAATTTTTTCAATTTCATTATTCATTTTACCAAAACCCTTCCTTTTATTTTTTTCTCTAAGGTTCCAAATTGGAACCTTAGAACTATTTTTATTCCCCTTTTATTCTATCTATATAAAGTTTTACTACCTTGCTGTATGATAACTATATCATCGAACTGTTGTTTTGACAAGAGTTTTTGGTAAATTTTAACAAATTTCTTCCCATTTTAAAATTTGCGGTCACAAATTGTGACCGCAAATGCTATTTTTCTTATTATCTTACTACTATGTTAACAATTCGATTAGGAATAACAATAGTTTTAACAATTTCTTTTCCAGAAATATGATTTTGGACGTTTCCTTCTTCTAAAGCTTTTTTAATTACTATATCTTGATCTTCATCTTTATGAATTTTAATTGATGCTCTTAATTTACCATTAACTTGAACACCAATCTCGATTTCATCATCAATAGTTTTAGCTTCATCATAAGTTGGCCAAGACATTTCAACTATTTTTTTAGAAGAACCTATTTGCTCATTTAATTCTTCAGTAATATGAGGAGCGATTGGATTAAGTAATACTAATAAAACTTGATAATCGTCTTTTGTAATCGATTCACATTTTTCATAGAATCCCGTTAAAATCATCAAAGAAGATACTACCGTATTATATTTCATATTACTTAAATCATTGGTTACTTTTTTAATTGTTTTATTAACAATAACATCGTCTGTATAACCTTTTTTGCTATTAACTTTACTCTTTAATCTTTCAACTTTATCTAAGAAACGCTTACAACCTCTTAAAGACTCCACACTCCAAGCAGCGTCTTTTTCATAATCGCCAATGAACATTTCATAAGAACGTAATGTATCAGCTCCGTATTCTCTAACTATGTCATCAGGGTTTACTACATTACCTTTACTCTTACTCATTTTTTCATTGTTAGATCCTAAAATCATACCATGAGATACTCTAATATCAATTGGCTCACTATTAGGAACTAAGCCAATATTATGTAAGAATTGATTCCAAAATCGTGCATATAATAAATGTCTTGTTGTATGTTCCATACCACCATTATACCAATCGACTTTACCCCAATAATCTAAGGCTTCTTTTGAGGCAAATTCCTTGTCATTATGAGGATCCATATATCTTAAGAAATACCAACTTGAACCAGCCCAGTTTGGCATTGTATCCGTTTCTCTTTTGGCTTTACCACCACATTTAGGACAAGTTGTATTAACCCAATCAGTAATTTTAGCAAGAGGACTCTCACCATCATCAGTTGGTTCATATTCAGCAACATTAGGAAGTAAAACTGGAAGTTCACTTTCGGGAACCGGAACCCAACCACATTTATCACAATGTACCAAAGGTATTGGTTCACCCCAAAATCTTTGCCTTGAGAAAATCCAATCTTGAAGACGATAATTAACTTTTTGATTTCCTAAACCTTTACTCTTTAAAAATTCTAACATCTTATTAATGGCTTCTTCTTTGTTTAAGCCATTTAAGAATTCAGAATTAATATGAATACCATCGCCAATCATTGCTCCCGGATTTTTAGCATAAAGATAGGTTTTCACATGTAATTCATCTTTAACTTCTTCAGTTATGGTATTTTCATCTACCCATTCTAAATCAAATACTTCATCATCATCTAAATTTTGCTTATCTTGGGTATAATCTTTTAATTTGAATAAGAAACCTGTTGAATCAATATTAAAATATTTATCTTTATTATAAGCATAATAATGATGATTAATTAAAGGTAGTTCACTAACTAATTCGATATTTTGATAACCCGTTTCTTCTTTTATTTCTCTTAAAGCACATTCATAAGGAGTTTCTCCTTCTTTAATCGTGCCCCCAATAAATAATCGGCCACCTTTTTCATGCCAATTAATAGTTAAATATTTATTTTCTTTTTCATCATATAAAACCGCTACGATGGAATTTTTCTTAGCCTCTCCTTCGTGAGGAGTACCAGTTACTTCTTCTAGAACTTGAATAATCGGAATATTATATTTTTTAGCAAATTCATAGTCTCTTTCATCATGAGCCGGAACAGCCATTATGGCCCCAGTTCCATAACCCATCATAACATAATCGCCAATCCAAACCTCGACATCCGTGCCATTAACAGGATTAACGGCGGTAACACCTTCTAATTTAACACCTGTTTTTTCTTTTACTAATTCCGTTCTTTCAAAAGTTGTCTTTTCTTTGGCGTATTTTTGATATTCTCTAACCTCATCTAGGTTTTTAATTTTATCTTTTAAAGTTTCTAAAATGGGATGTTCAGGAGCTAATACCATGAAGGTAGCTCCAAATAAAGTATCACATCTTGTCGTATAAACTTTGATATCTTCATTTGTTCCTTTAACTCTAAATAATACTTCTGCTCCCGTACTTTTACCAATCCAATTTATTTGGCCTAATTTAATTTTATCAGCAAAATGCGTATCTTTTAGACCATCAATTAAACTTTCGGCATAATCGCTCATACGAAGCATCCATTGTTCTTTTTCTTTTTGGATAACTTTGCTTCCACATCTTTCACAAACACCACCGGAAGAATCTTCATTTGATAAGCCAGTTTTACAAGTAGGACACCAGTTAATATCTTTTTTGGCTTTATAAGCCATGCCATGCTCATAAAATTTTAAAAATTGCCATTGGGTCCATTTATAATATTCAGGGTCTGTTGTCGAAAATTCTCTTTCCCAGTCAAAAGAAATTCCTAATGATTTAATTTGGCCTTTAAAAGTCTTAATATTTTCTTCAACTGCTTTGGAAGGATGAATATGATTTTTAATTGCATATTGTTCCGCTGGAGCTCCAAAAGCATCCCATCCCATTGGGAATAAAACATTATATCCTTGCATTCTTTTCATTCTCGCATAAGCATCTAGGGCCGTATAACTTCTAACATGTCCTACATGAAGGCCAGAACCAGATGGATAAGGAAACTCTACTAAAATATAATATTTTTCTTTATCACTATTATTTTGAGCGTGAAAATATCCTCCATCTTCCCAAATCTTTTGCCATTTACTTTCTATTAATTTACTTTCCATAAAGCCACTTCCTCACTTGTTTATAAGTATAGATATATTTTAACATACTTAAGAATTTAACAAAAGAAAAAGATGAAAATTTCATCTTAGACTTCTTCCATAAATTCTAAAAGGCGAATAAACATTGATATAAATAAAGAATCAAGACCCGCATTTTTTAATTTTTTAATGCTAATTCTTTTCTTATTAATTGGCATATTACTAAACATAATAGCGCCGATTTGTTCTTTTAACATTGTTTCAATTTTTAAATCGCTAATGATTTCATTAATATCTTCATTAATAATTCGCGATGCTTCAATTTCAATATTACTACCACTACAAGTGACGGTTAAACTTTTTTTGGTATCGACTCCTTTTATCTCTACCAAGAAATCATTTTCATCAGTATAAGAGGTATAATTAGTAATCATTTCTCCGTTTATTTCAACATTTACCCTTTCCGGTTCTCTCGTATTTCTAAATCTAATAAAATAATCTCGATAATCTGGAATAATTCCCGTTTTACCTTCAACCGGATGAATAGATAAAACATAATTATCTTTACTATAATCAAAATCAATCGCTGTAATTATATAATAGCCTTCTTCGTATAAAGAAGAAATTCCATCATCTTCATATAACCGATATACATTGCTACTACCTGGGAATATATCAATGTCCATCGCTTTCGGCGGATTAGTATTATTAATATTTTCATCAAGTTTAGCAAGAGGAATAATGCATCCAGCTTTGGCAAAGACCGGATAGTCTTCATCTTTAAAGAAAGAAACATATCTTTTATTACCGATAAATTTTTTACCGGTTTTAAAATCATACCAAGTTCCTTTAGGCAAGAATATTTTTTCTACGGAACGATTCATAATTTCATCTTTAGGTTTAGTTATGGGAGATACTAATAGTTCTGAGCCAAAATAATATTCATTACGATAATCTGGTTCATCAAATATTTCTGGATAATAATAATATATTGGTTGTACTACCGGTAGGCAAGTCTTATGATATTTATAATTTTCCGTATATATATAAGGAATTAGTTTTTGGCGTAGTTTACAATAATCTTTTACGATAGTGTAAGTTTTCATATCCCAACGCCATGGTTCCCTTTTATAATAAGATCCCCTTTTCGCACTAAATCTAAATATTGGGTTATAAGTAGAAAATTCGACATATCTTAAATATAATTCACTATCTTCAATCCCATTTTTATAGCCTCCAACATCATGGCTCCACCAAGAAAGGCCAATATTACTCGCACTAGAATTAAAGAATGGTAAATATTTTAAAGTATCCCAACTAACTTTAGTTTCGCCGGAATAATGAATTGGATATTTATGAGCACTTTTGCCTCCATTTCGTGATAAAATTATTCCTCTTTTTTCTTGGAACTTTTTATAATCATTAAAATGATAATAATTTAACGCCCTCGTAGTAATTTCATCTTTACTATCTATCCAGAAAAAGTCCACTCCTAATTCATATAAAGGATTGATTAAATTATTAAAATAGCTAACAATAAAATCTTTATCTAAAACTCTAAAAGGAATCATTTTATCTGTGGGTAAATTTAATTCGCTACACATCTTGAGATAATTATTCTCCATAGCATTAATGCCTTCGGAACCATCTAAATTAAGACCAATTCTTATTCCTCTTTCATGCATATATTTAATAAATTGTTGCGGGTTGGGAAAAAATTCTTCATTAAAACTATACCCCGTTTTATATAAATTATAATTACTTTTATCTTTTTTATGCCAAAATTCACTTAATAATAATACAGATATTGGAACATCATATTTATTAAATGTTCTAATTAGTTTTTTGGCATCTTCTTCAGTATAAATTTGGTCACGGTTCCACCAGATACCTAAAGCATATCTGGGAATCATTGGAGGATAGCCTGTCAAAGTAAAATAATCTTTTAAGCAAAGGCCAAAATCTCTTCGATAAGCAAACAAATAAATATCGATTCTTTTAGTATTATTAGGGGTCATAAAACCATCATTATCAATAAACATTGAATAACTATCATCTATTGTCGCAAAGCCATCGGTCGAATATAAGCCTCTTCCTAAAATGGTTTCACTGCCAAAATCTTCAATACTAAAAGCACTACCTTTAAAATTACGAGCTTCTGGATGACCATAATACCACATTTTATCGGTGTTAACAAGTTTTACTTTAAGGTTAGAATCAGGAGCAAAAGATGGGCCTTTAAAAGCTTTTTCTTTCGCATATTGTAAAATAAAATATTTGGTGGTAATAACTAAAAATTTTTCATCTTGTTCAACTTTCATTTTTGGTACTTCAAAATTACGATTAGCGACTATTTCCGTTGCGCCATCATAAAAAGTACCATCAAGTGAATATTCCAATCTTATTAAACGTTCACTTAAGACGGTAATCCGATAGTTTACCCCTTTAAATGTGGCCCGACTATCACTAACTAGATTTTCTGTATTAACTTTAAAATGTTCACCTAAACTAGCCATATCTAACCTCTTTTATTTTACCTATTATAAGAATATCAAAATTTAGTGTTTTTTTCAAGATTGCCAAAAGAAAATCTGATAAAATAAATTCTATCAGATATTATGTTTTTTAAATGGTAAAATATTTAGCCAAAAGCCTATTTTCGAAATTTATCTTGCATTTCTTTTAAAAAGTTAGGATCTTCTAAATAATTAATACCCATGTGTTTTCTAACTTCACTTAATGTATCATTAGCTTTTTCCTTGGCTTTAGCGGTTCCCTTTTTTAAAACATCATAAACATAGGAGATATTTTGCATAAGTTCTTGTTTCTTTTCTCTAATTGGAGTAATTAATTCAATTAAAATATTGGTTAAGAATTTTTTAATTGTAACATCCCCCACTCCCCCTTTTTGATAATGACTTTTTAAATCATCTAGATTTTCATAGTCTGGTAAATACTTTTTAAAGTGTTCATCACGGCAGAAAACATCTAAATAAATGAAAACAGCATTATCTTCCACTTGACCAGGGTCTTCAACCCTTAAGTGATTAGGATCGGTGTACATAGACATAACTTTTCTTTTTATTTCTTCATCAGAATCATCTAAATAAATACAATTGCCTAATGATTTACTCATTTTTGATTTGCCGTCTAATCCTGGCAATCTTTTAGCATAAGCACTATCGGGCAAAACAGGATTAGGCTCTACTAAAGTTTCTCCATAAATTCGGTTAAAAGAATGGACAATTTCTCTGGCTTGTTCTATCATTGGTAACTGATCATCGCCTACGGGCACAATATTAGCCTTAAAAGCCGTAATATCAGCAGTTTGACTAACCGGATAATTTAAAAATCCTGATGGAATAGATTCATCAAATCCTCTTAACTTAATTTCTGATTTAACTGTGGGATTTCGCATAAGTCTTGCCACTGTAACTAAATTCATGTAATAAAAAGTAAGTTCCGTTAAAGCTGGGACTTCCGATTGAATAAAGATAGTAACTTTACTTGGATCTATTCCGCAAGCAAGATAAAACATGGCTACTTCCATTACATTGTCTCTTACTTTTTCAGGGTTTTCAAAATTATCAGTTAAGGCTTGGGCATCCGCAATCATTAAATACATTTCATCATAATTCGCTTCATTTTGAAGTTTTACGCGGTTCATCAAGGAACCTACTAAATGACCAAGATGAAGTTTTCCAGTCGGTCTATCACCAGTTAATATAATATTTTTCATAATACCACCTACAAATTGATTATAGCACATATTCCGCTACTTATCTATTTTTATAATTTAATAAATGTTATATAATATAATTAAATTGAGGAAGTGATTAGATGTTAAAATATGAAACTAATTCTAAATTAGTTCAAAAGGGGCAAATTTTTGTAGCTATTAAAGGACATACCGTTGATGGTCATGATTATATTCCGGAAGCCATCAAAAATGGCGCTAGTAAAGTGGTTGGAGAAAAAGATTTAACTTTAAGTATTCCTTATGAAAAGGTAGAAAATGCTGAAGAATATTTAAAAGAACAATTAGTTAAAGAATATAGCAAACATGTTAATAAATTAAAAATAATGGGCATAACAGGTACTAATGGCAAAACCACTAGTTGCTATTTAACTTATGAATTATTAAAAGCCTTAAATAAAAAAGTCGCTTATTTAGGCACTATTGGTTATTTTTACGAAGACACTAAAAAAGAAGTTAGTAACACTACTCCTGACATCCTTTCTTTATATAAGTTTTTAATGGAAGCGGTGGATAATGATTGTGAATACTTTGTTATGGAAGTATCTAGTCATGCTTTATCTTTAGAGCGAATTAAGGGTTTAGAATTTACGAGTTGTGCTTTTACTAACCTGACAGAAGATCATTTAGATTATCATAAAACAATGGAGGCTTACTTAAAGGAAAAATTAAAAATTTTAAATTATTTAAAACCAGAAGGATTAATGCTTTTAAATAGTGATGATGAGAATAGTGAAAAATTTAAAACTCACAAGTATTTAACTTATGGTTTAAATGGGGATTATAAAATTGAAAATTATCATATTGCCCCTGATCACACCGATTTAGAATTTAGTTTTGAAGGTCAAACTTATCAAGTAACTACTAATTTAACAAGTAAATTTAATATCTATAATTATCTTACTAGTCTATCTTTAATTCATAGTTTAGGAATTGACATCAAGGATATAATTTCTGTAACTAGCAAGGTTTACCCTCCTAAAGGAAGATGTGAAACTTATAAAGTTGGTAAAGGTTATGCCGTTATCGATTATGCTCATACTCCTGATGCCGTAGAAAAAGTTATCAATGCATACAATGAACTTAAAAAAGGAAGAATCATCACGATTATTGGATGTGGTGGCGACCGTGATCCCATTAAAAGACCAATAATGGGTAATATTGCAACTAAAAATAGTGACCATGTCATATTCACTAATGACAATCCTAGAACTGAAGACCCTGAAAAAATAATGCAAGACATTATTAAAGATAATAAAATGCCTAATTATGAAGTTATCTATGATAGAGAGACAGCTATCAAAAAGGGAGTTAGCATGTTAAAAGATGAAGACATCTTATTAGTTCTTGGTAAAGGTCATGAAGATTATCAAATAATTGGCCACACTAAATATCATTTAGATGATGCGGAAATAATTAAAAGTTTAATGTGAAAACTTGGAGCTAAAATGAATAAGCCAAAAAAATTAAAACGGGAATATATAAATTTTAAAATAAATAAAAGATATCACAAATTAGGCAAATGTAATTTACCATTTGGTTTTTATAATAAGCGAAAAGATAAATTTGAATGGGTAAATTATGTAAAATATCATGATAATACAACCGGATATAATAACAATACATATTTAATGGATGCTTTAAGTGACATTTGTAAAGTTGATTTAACTTATCATTATAATATTAAAAATAAAAGTACTGACAAAAATTATCAAAGTCATTCTCATGATTTTGATAGTGTATTAAAAGAATTATATTTTTATCCAGAATCATTTAATATTCCAAATGAATATAAAAATAATTATAGTACTCAAGAATTAAATCTTATTAATGAAATGCAAAAATATTTATTATTTATTGAATTAAAAGATTTTCAAAATTCTAAAGAATATAATTTAATAGAAAAAAAGTGTGAAAAGATATTTGCAAAAGAAAAAATAAACTTAATTGATAAAATAAAAATTGCCTATTTAAGTAAACGAAGTCAAAAAATTAACTATCAAAATAGATTAGTCAGATGTCATAACAAGCGGCAAGAAAAATATCAGGATTATGGCCATTTAATTTTTTCTTTAGAAAAAATAGAAAATATTATAAATAATCAACAAGATTTTTTAATTCATTATTCGCCTTTTTTAAAAAATGATAATGATTATAGTTCAACTATCGGCAATAAATATTTAATTAAAGATGAAGACTTTAATATTTTAGGTAGTATAGAAATTATAGAAAATAAAATTATTAAATTTAAAAATCTTGAGCAAATTTTAGGCAAAAAAGTTAATAATCTGCAAAGCTATAAAAATGAAGTGAAGCAAAACGCTATGAAATTAGATGAAAACTTTAATGATGAAAGTTTAATTATTTTTGAAAAAATAAAAATGTTAGAAAAATTTTAATACTCTAACATTTTTTTAATAACATCTTCTAAATATTTTACTTTATCGCCTTTAATTTTAGTTATATCAATAGCTTTTCCCCAAACAATTTTAGGGCGACTTCTAAAACTAAATTTGCCAATAATAGCAAAGGGTATTATGGGTGCAGAAGTTGCTTCTGCAAAAGAAATAACCCCCGGTTTAAACGGCAATAAAATATCTTTTTTATGAAAAGTGCCTTCGGGAAATATTCCTACCATTTTATCTTCATTTAAAATATTTAATACTTCTCCTTTAGATTTCGGACTAAAATTGTGGCGGTCAACTTTTATCAAATGCATTTTTTTAAA
Source organism: uncultured Bacilli bacterium (assembly GCA_947627925.1). Lineage (GTDB taxonomy): Bacteria > Bacillota_I > Bacilli_A > RF39 > UBA660 > SIG200. Next base: position 22,138 of record CANQXW010000014.1, read on the forward strand.
TACCCAGCCAAAATGGCCATCAAACAATTCTCTTTTGCCTAAAATATGAACTGGTCTTTGACAAGACTTAAATAGTAAATAAGAATCATAATTACTAGTATGATTACCCGCTAGAAGGCATTTGCCTTCCAAAGGGATATTCTCTTTCCCAAAGCATTTTCCTCCAAAAAAGATATTGCCCAAAAAAACAATGATGCGAGAAACAATATTGTAAAATAAATAACCATTATTGGATTTCGACTTTTTCATTTACTGCCTCTTCTAACAACTTGGGATTGTCTAAAATATATTGCATTAACTTAATCGATTTAATAAAGTAGAAACCATCAGCGATTCTTTCATCCATAGTCATGCCAAATTCACAATAATATTTTTTTTGACCCCCTATTTTTTCTTCTTTAATTTCTCCAATGGTTATGATTCCAGAGCAAGAGCCAAAATCTGTAACATTATGATAGATTCCTCCGGTTTTAAAAGTTCCTAAATTAGAAACAATCATACTACTATAATAAAGATTATCTTTAATTAAAAATTGTGGTAAAATTCCCCATTTATCAAATAGTTTAAAAATAGCAACCACAGGTACTCTTAAAAAGTTAGGAAGTTTACTTAATACTTGAATAGCTTTATTGGCTCCTTCTCCTGTGTCTTTATTATGCCGAACATTATTCACTTTATCTTTAATTTTTTTACTGATGGTGTGGATATTATCATCACCCATAATAGGCATAATTACCATAATTTCTTCTGATTTATCATCAAAATCGACTTTCATGACAAATGATAAAGATACATCATTATGTTCATAAACGTGACGATTACATATAAAGCGGTTAAGTAGATGACGATTATATAATGTTTTAGCAAAAAGGGTAGAAAAAGCATGAAAGTAAGTAATTGTATCATCTTTTTCTTGAACTTTATGCATATAATTAACCAAAGATGTTAAATCCATTTTTTGATTAATATGTAATTCTCCTAAGGAACGTTTTGGTTTTAAATCGATAAGGATTTGACTCATCGCGGGAACGTCATGGCATCTCCATCCATCGCGCCGATCGCCAAATTTTCTTTTTGCCATAATTATAGCCTCCTTTGTTAATTTTTTGTTGAATTTTTCGTTTTATATGATATAATTAAATACGTGCAGGTGTAGTTTAATGGTAGAACTATAGCCTTCCAAGCTATTAACGTGGGTTCGATTCCCATCACCTGCTCCATTATTTTGAAATAACAGTCTTAGGACTGTTTTTTTATGCCTAACCCACGTCAATAGCTGGAAGACTTAGTTCCTTTGTTCTTTTAAGTATAATTGTTCCATAATATCATCAAATAAACTATACCATTTTAACTGCACGCAATATCTATCTTTATTATATAATAAATTATAATTTAAACATCTATTCTTTGGTTGCACTATTAAAGGTCCAAAATGAACAGATGTTGAATAAGAATTAAGTTTTCTTAAAAAAATATTGATAATGTCTTCCTTAGTAATCCATAAAAAATCATTAACTTCACCATATATTAAAGCTGATATTGGATAAAAAGAATTGTTTCCTTTTAATACAAAACGGCCAACTGCTTTTTTTATTAATTTTGGATTTTGCAATTCTTTATTTATTTCATCTATTTGAATTTGATGGTTCCTTTTATATTCTTCTGAGGACAATCTAACTTTTCCTTTACCATTAGTAGTTCCATCAGCATAATGATATTTTAAATATTCCACTACATTTTCTCTTGAAAGGTGATTTTCAATCAAAAAATGAATAAACTCACTTATTGCTTCAACATGAACAGAATTCTTAATTCCCTTTTTTATGCTTACACCTTTAATTTTACCATTAATCTTTATTAAAATATCCGACTTTTGAAAATAATGATTTCGCCAACACCGAATAAGGGAATTTTCTGGTTCATAAGGATATAAATATTTAATTAAATCATAAGTCATTGGATCTAATTCACAAATTAATTTTCCATTTAAGACTTTTACAAATTCATATTCATTATCATAGCCGTTAATATTACTCAAAATTCTCTCCTTTCTACACTCTCTAAAAACATCTTATCACAAATTTTTAAATTATTAAATAATTTCCTAAAATTAATACTCCTACAAAAATTGATTTTTTACATAAAATAAAATTATTGCCTCACAATATTAATATGAAAAACGATTTAAAAAAATATAATACTAAAAGAAATTTTAATAAAACCAAAGAGCCTAAGGGAGAGATTCAAAAAAAGAAAAATCCTAAATTAAAATTTGTTGTACAACATCATTTGGCTAGAAAAGATCACTATGATTTAAGGTTAGAATGGAATGGGGTTATGAAAAGCTGGGCGGTTCCTAAAGGACCATCGTATAATCCAAAAGATAAAAGACTGGCCATAATGGTCGAAGATCATCCTCTTAGCTACCGCCACTTTGAAGGATGTATTCCTAAAGGGGAATATGGTGGTGGGACGGTTATGGTTTGGGATGAAGGAACTTGGACGTCAAATACTAAAATACCCCTAAACTTTAAAACTAATATGTTTAAATTTACTTTAAATGGTTCAAGGCTTAAAGGAGATTGGACACTCGTAAAACTAGAAGATGGCGATAACTGGCTACTTATAAAAGAAAAAGATAAATTTTATGAATATAAAGACATAAAAAGGCTAAAAACTAGTATTAAAAGTGGTCGAACTATGGAAGAAATAGCAGGGTCAAAAAAGAAAACTACTACTTCTTTAAAAAGAGGAATTATTGATGGCATCGAAATTACCAATCCTGATAAAATAATATTTAAAAAAGACAAGATAACAAAATTAGATATTGCTTTTTATTATCATAAAGTATCCGAAAGAATGATGCCTTTTTTAGAAAAAAGAATTATCAGCACGATTAGATGCCCTGATGGTAATTTAAAAGATGTCTTTTTTAAGAAGCATTTAGAAAAACAAAATAAAGGATTAGGAAAAGTTATTTTAGAAAATGATTCGGGTAATAAAGAAGACTATTATTATATTAAAAATAAGGAAGGCTTAATTAGAGAAGTCCAAATGAATAGTTATGAATTTCATATATGGGGAAGCACGACAAATCATTTAGAAAAGCCTGATATTATGGTTTTTGATCTAGACCCTGATGAAAAATTAAGCATTCAAAAACTAAGGGAAGGAGTCAAAGACTTAAAGAGTATTTTAGATAATTTAAATTTAAAATCTTATCTTAAAACTAGTGGTGGCAAAGGTTATCATATTTTAGTACCTATAAACAATAAAATGAATTGGAAAGAATTTAGAGAAACTGCCAAAAATATTGCTCTCTTAATGGAAAAAACATGGCCAGATAAATACACCAGCAACATTCGTAAAAGAAAAAGAAAAGGCAAAATATTTATTGATTGGGTAAGAAATACCCGTTCTTCTACGAGTGTTGCACCCTACTCTATTAGATTAAGAGAAGGGTGTCCTATTTCCATGCCCATAAAATGGAGTGAACTTGATAAAGTTAAACCAAATGAAATAACGATTAAAGAGGCAACTAAAAGATTAAAAAGAAAAAATCCTTGGGAGGATTTCTTTGATTAATCTTTTTTTATTTTTTTGAACAAGTTCCACCACTATTTACAAAATATTTTTCAATATTTTCTAAAACTTTATGAATATTAGTAAAATATGAAGCTTCTTCAGTAATTTCATAAGATAAATCAGCGCTATAATTAAGTTTTTGAGGAATAGTAGTATCTCCACTACTTTCAATAATTTGACCATTTTGATCATAATAGGTTACTGTATAATTATAATTCTGATTGTTTAAGGTACAATCTAAAGTTGTGGTTTTTATTTCATTATTAAAAAGATAAATGGAATTTTCAACAATATTTTCTAATTCGGTTAAAGAAGCATTTTTTATATCTTCAAAATCTGTTTCTGTATAATAAACGCGCATTTTTTTAGTTGTATCGATATTTACATAATCTAAATCTGGAGCCGTACTACCAAGATTTTTACTTAAATAACTATGAGGAGTAGCCGTAAAAGTTAAAAATATTATATTAACTTCTTCGTTATTTTCAAAAATAGTTGTTCTCATCATCTTCGCTCTATCATAGTAAGGAGACGCAATTTGAAAATTCCATCTATTTTTAGAATCTGGCTCGTGATAATAAACATACATTTTTTCATTATAAGGCAATGTAAATTCATAACTATTATAAAAACGAGTGAAGCCTAATAAAATTAAAAATATCAAACTGGCAATTATTAAAACTCTGCGAAATATTTTTAAATTTAGTTTATTTTTAAAATTTGTTAAAATTTTTAAATCTTTTTTACTATCCTTTTTTATATTTATTTTTAAATTTTCCAATTCTTTCTGACATTCGTCACAATTTTTTAAATGGTTTAATACCAATTCTTTACTTTCATTAGAACATACATTATCTAAATATAATGGCAATAAATCTTTTACAATATTACATTCTTTTTTCATCTAATTTCTCCTTTATTTTTAGTTTTGAACGATAGTAAGTAACTCGTGCCCAACTTTCGGTTTTAGAAAAAATATTACCTATTTGTTTAAAAGATAGTTCTCCATAAACTCGCAATATAAATACTTCCTTATATTGTTCTTCTAGCTCATGCACTGCTTTTAGTAATTCTTCGCTTTTTTCATTACTAATAAGTTGATTAATTATATCATTTTCTTTAACATACTCATCAGTTAACGCTACATATCTTTTATTCTTTTCGTATGTACTATAATAAATATTTTTAGCAATAGTACAAAGCCATGTAAGCATTTTATAATCCGGATTATATTTTTTAATATTTACTAACGCTTTGTAAAATGTTTCTTGGGTTATTTCTTCAGCCAGATGACTATTTTTAGTGATAGTTAATAAATATTTATAAATGCTTTCATAATATTCCATATAAATTTGCTCGAAATCACTATCCATCTACAATTACCTCGTTCATATATTATACATTTTAAAATTTATTTTGTTACAAAAATTATCTCATTAAAAATTTTTATAATATAAAAAACACCATTAAACGGTGTAAAATTTAGTATAAATATTTAGAGGTATATTAGCAGAATTGGATATTTATTCAATTTTTTATTTTCATAACAACTACAATAGCATTTTCTAAAGTTTTTTCAATTTTTTCATCAAAGATATTCAATTTATTTACAGAATATAATTCATCTATCATCTCCTTAAATTTATGAATTTTAATTAATTCAAAACCAATATTACCAAAAAAGTTTTTTATTATGATTTATATCTTCAAAGCGATCATTTAGATTATTTCTCGAAGTAATTAAAGATAGACTATTATTAAATTTTGGCAAGGCTTTATCTTGGGAATCAATAAATTTTTTAGGATTAACATCACAAGTTATCCAAATACCACCATATTTGGATAATAAATTATAAATATTTTGAGCCACCATTTTCTTTTCATCAAATGTCAAATATCTTAGTAATCCTTCATTAATTACCGCAATTTCTTCCTTAGGTTTTAAATAGCTTTTCAATTTTTTAAAATCATCTTTTCTTAAGGCATTACCGCTAATAATATTTAAACTTTTAGGAATATCACTCTCAATACCATTTAGTATTTCTTTTTTAGTTTTCACAACTTTTTCTAAATCTAATTCGATATAATTATATCCTTTCTGAGAATAAATTAATCCCCGTGACGAATATCCCGAGGCCAATTCTAATACTTGTTTTATATTAGATTTATCTAATAACTTATTTATTAATTTGTACATGCTTCAATCTCGGGAGCTAACATTTTATTCAAAGTAACTTCTTCATTACAATGCTTTTCTAACCAATTATAAATTTCTTGTTCATAAGGTATATCCGTAAAAATTCGAGGATATGATGTGACAATTGCTGTAGGACTTATTTATTCATAATCACTATCATTTATGATATTAAATTGTTTAATTAATTTAGCTGGATAAATTTCATATAATCTAAAGGTAGCAACTTCTAATTCTAAGGGTTTAAAATTTTGCAATATTTTTTCTCTGATTGATAAAATTCTCTTGTAATCTTTATCGATATGAATAGTAATATGAAAATGATAATTTTCGGGATTATACCTTTCACTCGGTAAAATTTGATATAGCTTTTTTTGAAATGATTTTAGTTTTTTATTCTTTTTAATATCAAAATATAGTACATAGCTATTTTCTTTCCCCTTCATTATTTCAACATTATTTATAGATATTTTTAATTTAGGAAATTCCATTTGCGATAAAGCTTTTTTGACATTTTTTTCATCTTCAATATCCCATGCTGATAAAGTAAAATGATATGGAAGTGTATCCATTTCTATCCGATTATCAACATTTTTGCCAAATGGAACTTTGCATAATTTTTCTTTAATTTGCTTAGTACAGCTTTCTATTTTTTCCATATTTCTATCGTCAAAAGTAGAAACAAAAGTTATTCTTTTATTCATAAATAGATGCCTCCATCTATTAAATATTATATCAAATATATTTTAATGTGTCTTTTTATAAAATCTATTTTTTAATTAAAATAGCCTTTTTCTTCAAATAAATTTTTATGATAAACTACTTAAATATAAAGGAAGTGGGATTATGGGAATAACGCCGCATGGTATTTTAATTAGTAATGCTTATACAAGTACACAAGATCATAAGGAATATCCCAAAAATTATGCTCATTCTAAGCATAGTAATTGTTTTAGCCCTTCCAAAGAAATTCCCGCTAGAGAAGTTGGCCGTGACAATGCTGGAATAAGCTTGCAAGAAGCCCAAGAACATTTTTTAGAAAAGCTTAGATTAGAACAAGACGAAAAAAAAGAATTAATATTAAAGCGCCAAATTAAAAGTAGGTAACACCTACTTCTTATTCCTAAGGGAGCAAAGACTATTTAACTTCATCATATTGTATATTTAAAGTATAGGGCCCATTTTATCAGCTTTTTTCTTGCCTCTATAAAGTTTTAAATCATTTTCTTCTAACCGTTGATCTAATTGTTTATTAAATTCAGCTACTCTTTCAGGATCTACTAAAAAGCTTTGGGATAAATCACACTCAGGTCTAATACTAGGCACTGTTTCCCTAATTAATTGATTAAGTGCATCAAATTTATCTGTTAAATCAATTGACTCTTCTCTATCTAAATCCATTTCCTTAATTTCATAGCCAATTAAAGCACTAATTTTTTCTAAATAATCATATTGGGCTTTATACTCTACAAGTGCGGGACTTGTTTCAGGAACATTAATTTTTTTAACATAAAAAGTTCGTGTTTCATTATTTACATCACTTAAAACATAAACCGGTGTTTGACTAACGCCATTCATAGAATCGTAAATTTCAGCTATGCTTGTCAATATATCGCTAGAAGGATCCGTTTGGGAGGTTTTACTATAAATACTTTGAAGATAACGCTCATGTCTTCTAGCATTATCATATTGCCACTTATATTCATAAGTTGTTTCACCACATCTTATCATATTATTACCACCTCATATATAATTATTTTATCATATACCAATAAATGTGTAAAACAAATAAAAATTCATAATAACAATTATTATGAACTTTTACTTAAACACATAAAGATGCGCAAAATTCAATATGGGGCAATAAGAATATGAGTTTTGCACCCAAGTAGTAAAAGTATTTAGTAATACTTGATAAATATATCATAACACAATCTATTATTTTAAACACTTTTTTAGAAATTTGATAATCGGGAATTTATCAGTTTTAAATCAATAAATCTTTACAAACCATTATAAAATGGTTATTTTTTTGTCAAATTTTCGA
>CANQXW010000015.1 GCA_947627925.1 uncultured Bacilli bacterium
CTGTGATAACTTTAATTATATCCATATTATAAAATTCGCGAATTTTAGATAAATATGCTTCTCTTTTTATCATTTTTCATCACCCACATTAATTATATAATCAGTGGGCGAAAAAGTCAATATATTTTCTTGTGAGAAAATATAATCAGATAATTTGATTTGTTTTTTCTCGCAAATATTTTAATTGCTTTTGGAAATATTTAAAATAATGCCAATACTAGCCATACTAACAAGTAAACTACTTCCGCCATAACTTAAGAAAGGTAAAGTTACACCCGTTACGGGAATCAAACCCACTACGACCATTAAGTTTAAACTGGCTTGAATAATAAGACCAAAAGAAAGACCAAAGGCGAGATATTTACCAAATAAATCATTATGCTTTAAAGAGATAGTTATTCCCCGATAAAAGATCAGAAAAAATAAACCAGTCACAATTAAAACCCCAAGAAAACCTAATTCTTCCGAAATAATCGAGAAAATAAAATCGGTTTGGGGTTCAGGAAGATAAAAATATTTTTGCCTGGAATGAAGAAATCCTTGGCCAACTAAACCACCAGGACCAATTGCATACAAGCTTTGTAAGATTTGGTATCCACTCCCTAAAGGGTCACTCCAAGGATTAATAAAACTAACAATTCTTTTCATACGATAAGGAGCGGCGATAATAATACCGACGATGCCCAGTAATCCGGCAAGACCTACTTTAACAAAGAAAGAAATATTAACACCACTGATAAAGATTAAAACAACTAAAGTAAGAACAATAACCATGGCTGTTCCAAAATCGGGTTCTAACATAATTAAAATAAAGAAAAATCCTATCACTCCTAAAATAGGAAATACGCCATGAATGATACTTTTCATATTTTTTTCATTATTCGTAAGGTATTTGGAAACATAAATAATTAAACCAATTTTGGCAAATTCAGAAGGCTGAATTCCTAAAGAACCTATACCAAACCAACTTCTACTACCATTACGGACACTACCTAAACCCGGAATTAATACTAAAATTAATAAAATACCACAAATGATTAAAATAAGATTAGCATATTTATAATATAAATGATAATCAACTTTACTTAAAAAATATAATAAGCCAAGACCAACAAGAAAGAAGATGCCTTGCATTTTCACAAACTTAAAGGGATCTGAAAATTTATATTCTGCCCAAATATAACTAGCTGAATAAATCATAACAAGGCCAAAAATAGCAATCACGATGACTGCTATTAATAAAGTTTTATCCATTCTTCTTTTCAAATAATCTAACCCCCTAATAATTTAATTATAACCAAACGCCGTAAGTAATCGCGGCCATAGCTAAAAGTAAACCAACGACATAAAATAATTTAACAATATCACTTTCACTCCATTTTAATTCTTCAAAATGATGATGAAGTGGTGCTTTTAAGAATACTTTTTTATTAAATCTTCTAATTCCAATAATTTGAATAAAACTACTTAAAGTTTCAATAACAAATACACCACCAATTATGGCTAATGATAGTTCATGACGCGTTAAAATAGCAATGGTGGCTAAAGCTCCTCCTAAAGACAAAGAACCTAAATCGCCCATAAAGACATGAGCAGGATGAGAATTATAAACCAAAAATCCCAGTAGAGCACCAACAATTAGGAAACAGAAAATAGCAATTTCTTGATAACCTTCTAGCCATCCACAATTCCAAGAGATAATACCATAAGCTAAAAAGGCAATTGCGGAAAGCCCAGTGGCTAGACCATCTAACCCATCGGTTATATTAACAGCATTAGTTGTTCCAACCAGTAAAAATAGAATAAAAATTCCAAACATCCACCCTAAAGGAATAACTAAATTAAGCGCCGTAAATGTTAGAGTTGATGATCCTCCACTAACCATAAAGAAATAGAAAAATACTAAAGCAATAATCATTTGGAGTAAGAATTTCGTCACAATACTAATTCCCGCATTATTTTTATATTTAACTTTTAAATAATCGTCTATTCCCCCTAAAAGAGCATAGGCTAAAAAAACAAAAACTAAAATTCCTAAATTATAACTAAGTTCAATCGAACCATTAATATATAGTAAAATCAAAGAAAGAATAACGGGAAAAATAAAAATTATTCCCCCCATGGTTGGGGTTCCTTCTTTAATTAAATGTCTTTCATTTATTTCGCGACTTACAGTTTGACCAATATGCCATTTTTTTAATAAAGGTATAAAAACTAAACCACTGGCAATTGCTAAAACAAAGCCTAACATCATGGCCATCGCCGCTTTGGCTAGAATTAACATATGTTATTCACCTCTTCTTTAATTATACAACATTACTCAATTACTTTTATAGCCTTAACCCTTTTTTTAAGTAAATTTACGTCAATTTAAGAGTAAAGTTATCGTTGCTTCTTCACTTTGAAAGGTATTGGCGGTGGGTGACATATAAGCAACTTTATCCCCAGATCCCGTATATTTTACTTTAAAACTTTTTAAAGCTTCAGTTGCTTCTTCCTTACTCATTCCCACAACATCAGGAACTTGATAATAATGGACATCTAAATAATTATATTCTTTAAGCATACCTCCTTTAGCCTCCGGAATATTTAAAACTTCAATTGCGGAAAGCATAATACTACGGGCAATTGGTGCGGAAACTGTACCGCCATATTGCGTCACTCCTTTGGGATTATCCACCGCAACATAGACAATTATTTCCGGGTCTGATGCGGGCAAAAAGCCAATAAAAGATAATATATAGTTCCCCACCATGTATTTGCCATCACTAACCTTTTGGGCTGTTCCTGTTTTGCCCCCAACTCGATAATTTTCGATATAAGCATTTCTTCCCGTTCCATTAGCCACCACACTTTCCAAAGCATAACGCACAGTGGCTGATGTTTCTCTACTAATAACTTCTCTTTTAACTTTTGGCTTATTTTCATAAACACTAGATTTACTACTATCATCAATGATTGATTTTACGACATAAGGTGTGTTTAAATATCCTCCGTTTATAACGGCAGATACCGCCGTTATTTGTTGAATTGGGGTGACACTTATACCTTGACCAAAGGCTGTAGTAGCTAGTTCTACGGGGCCCATATTTTCATTTTTAAATAATATTCCATTACCTTCACCATTTAAATCTATGCCCGTTTTAGTACCAAAACCAAAATTTCTAATATAACTCATTAATTTATCTACTCCCAGTTTATTTCCTAAAGAAACAAAACCAGGGTTACAAGAATTTTCCACCACTTCTAAATAAGTTTGCGTTCCATGGCCTCCATGTTTCCAACAATGTAAAGTTGACCCATCAATAGTAATTGCTCCTGTATCGGTAAAAGTATCTTTTTCTAAATCAACTGTATGCTCCTCCACTGAAGCAGAAAGAGTAATAATTTTGAAAGTTGATCCTGGCTCATAAGTTTTCCATATTGGTAAATTACGGTTAATAACTTCTTCACTATAATCTTGATAATTTGTAGGATCAAAAGAAGGTAAACTCCCAATCGCATATATTTCACCTGTTTTAGGATTCATTGCTATTCCTAAAGCTGATTCTGAATTATATTTATCCATCGCATTATTAAGTTCATTATCTAAAGCTTTAATAAGTTCTAAATCTAAAGTTAATTCTAAAGTCATTCCCTTAGTCGGTGCCACATAACTATCGGGAATTTCTAATTTATTTCCTTTACCATCACTATAATATTTTAATTCGCCATTAGTTCCAGTTAAATATTTATCATAAGTAAGCTCTAATCCTGATAAGCCTTGATTATCACTTCCCACAAAACCAATAATATGGGCTAAAGTTTCCCCATATGGATAATATCTTTTGGAATCAACAACTAAATAAACTCCATCATAGCCTAACTTATCTATTTTATCTGCTACTTCACTTGAAATATCCATACCTTTGCGAATAATTTCCATACTACTATGCTTCGATACATATTTATAAACATCTTCATAATCACATTCTAATATTTCCGCAATATCTTTAGCTACTTTTTCTTTATCCTTTATTTGATTTGGAACCACATAAACAGTGGTTGTCACTAAACTAGTGGCTAATATGTTTCCATTTCGATCAACAATATCTCCTCTCGGAGCATTAATAATCATTTTTCTACTCCATAAATCTTCGGTTAATTTTGATAATTTATTATAAGAAAATACTTGAATATAAAATACTTTACCAATTATTAAAATTAAAGCGATAACTATTACTAAAAAAACAAATCTAATTCTTATATGTATATCATTAAAAAACATATTATTCACCACTTAATAATATGTTTAATTTATCTATCTTACTACTTTTGCTTTTTTAAAATTATTTAATAATTTAAATGATGTTATATAGATTCCTTTATCATTTATGTATTTCATAACATATTTATCTTTTTCTTTAACTATTAATATTCCTTCTGTTTTAGAATGATGTTCTTTTTTGATATTCTTATCTATATAATCCATATAAAATCTTATTTGGCCAATTTGTGATGGTTTATATTCTTCATTTTTGATTTCTACAACGACAAAAGAATTTATTTCATAGTTAAAAAATAATAAATCAGCATGATAAGTTTTATTGTTTATTTTTAAGGGATATTCATGACCGATTAAAGCAAAGCCACTGCCTAATTCCATGAAACCATCTTCAATCATTTCAATTAATAATTTATGAATAGCCTTTTCATTTAAGTTATTTATATCTTTATCAGTTTTAATAATAATGGGATCTTTAATCATATCAGAAAGTGTTAAATTATATTTATCTTCTTCATTAGTAATTAATTTAATATTTTCTTTATCAGCATAAGAAAGCCTTTCAAAAGCCTTACTTTTAATTTCATTTCTTAACTCTCTTACTGATAGGTTATTTAAGATAACTTGATTAATATAATAATTCCTTTCATTCTCATTTTTTATTGGTAATAGTTTAAGATAATGGGTCCAACTTAATTGTGAAATCAGTGATTTCACAATTGGAAATGATAGATAAAATTGCCGATAAAACATTAAGTTTCTTTTTGAATAGTTTTTCCCAAATTCATTCACAAATATTTCTGACCATTTCTTAATAAGCTCGTCTCCATATTTGGCTCTTTTTTCTCCGCCTTGGGCTTCTACCAGCAATTTTCCAATATTCCATTTAGCCATTAAATCATCATAATTATTTTTATATTCTCTAACTTTTTTATTTACTTCCACATTTTCAATAATATTTTTAATTTCATTAAAATAATCTTGTTCGTGCATAATAATTCCTCCAATGAGGATGTATTATAACAAACAAGATCCATTTATTTTGTCAATTTTTGTCGAATATATTAAAAAATTATTTTTAACTATAAATTATTTTCAATAACTTAATTAATGTAATAATTTCTTTCACTTTCATTTTTTATTGGTAATATTTCTTTTAAATGAAAGTATGATAATTGGGCCGACACTGTCGGTCTAATTGGAAAAGTAATATAAATTTTAATAATAAATCTTAATTTGGCGGACAATGTCCGCCAAATTAGAAAATTTATGAATTTATCATATATTTGTTATAAGTTAAATTTCTTTAATTAACAATTATTATATTTTTTCTTTGATATTATTTAATAATTTAAATGACGTTATATATATTCCTTTGTCATTTATGTATTTCATAACATATTTATCTTTTTCTTTAACTATTAATATTCCTTCAGTCTTAGAATGCTGTTCTTTTTTTATATTCTTATCTATATAATCCATATAAAATCTTATTTGACCTATTTGCGATGGTGTATATTCTTCATTTTTAACTTCTACAACGACATAAGCATTTATTTCCACATTAAAGAATAATAAATCAGTATGATAAGTTTTATTATTTATTTTTAATGGATATTCATGACCAATAAGAGCAAAACCATTTCCTAATTCCAAAAAGCCATCTTCAATCATTTCAATAAGTAACTTATGAATTGCCTTTTCATTTAAGTTATTTAAATCTTTATCTGTTTTAATAATAATAGGATCTTTTATCATATCTGATAATGTTAAATTATATTTATTTTCATCATCAGTTACTAATTTAATATTTTCTTTATCAGCATAAGATAATCTTTCAAAAGCATTACTTTTAATTTCATTTATTAATTTTCTTTTAGACAAATTATTTAAAATAACTTGATTAATATAGTAATTTCTTTCATTCTCATTTTTTATCGGCAATAACTTAATAATATGAGACCATGTTAATTTGGCGACCACTGGTCGCCAAATTGGAAATAATTGATAAAATTTTCGCATATCTCTCATATTTCTACCACTATAACCATTACCATATTCTATAGAAAATATTTCTGACCATTTGTTAATTAATTCATCGCCATACTTGGCTCTTTTTTCGCCACCTTGGGCCTCGATAAGTAATTTACCAATATTCCACTTAGCCATTAAATCTTCATAATTATTTTTATATTCTCTAACTTTTTTATTTACTTCAACATTTTCAATGATACTTTTAATTTTCTTAAAATAATCTTGTTCATGCATAATAATGCCTCCTTGATAAGGCTGTATTATATCAAACAAGATATGTTTATTTTGTCAGTTTTTGTCGAATATATTAAAAAAGAAATATTTTTCTAAACATTTCCTCTTTTTTTCCATTTTGGATATTCATAATATATATCTCTAACAAGTCTTAAAAGTTCTTCTATTTCATCGCTATCAGCTTCAAGCAATCTTACTATATTACTTCTAAAGGCATTGTCGGCATCTTCAATAGACATTTGAGCAAAGCAGATATAATCTAAAACAACAAAACGATCAATAGTGTCTAAGTCTTCTAGTATTCCTTCATAATGTTTATCTAAATAATTGATAAATTTTTTATATGATTTCAAATTTTTAACATATGAACCATCAGATATTTTTAAATAATCTTTTTTACTATATTTTTTATAATCGCCTTTTTGATTATCATAAAAATCTAAAGCATAATCTTCATCATCAAATTCGATATTACACATTAAAGTTTCTCCCTCATAATCACTATAAATATAAAATTCTTCATAAGTATTAAATGAAGCAATTATATGCTCAAATTCTTCTACATCTATTTTAAACATTTCCCGTTCAAATATTTCATGTAATTCAGATAAAGTAATTATGCCATATGTATCGATTACTGCTTCAGCAAAACTAAATATTTCATTATTAGATTTGTTTTCCGCTAATAAAGATTTATCGCTTAAACATTTATTAAAAATATTTATATATTCTTCAGGCATAAATATTTTTATACTACCATCTTTTTTATTATATTCAACTTTAGCCAATGAAAATATTTTTAAAAAATTGACAAAATGCAAAGACATCATTACATTATCAAAATCTAATTTCTTGCCATTATTATTCATAGCCAATTTTAATTGTTCTATTTCATTAGTTCTTATAATTTTAATATAAGTTCTTAATATATCTTCTAAGTTTTCTAAAATATAATCAATAATATACTTCTTAGGACGATTATTTAAATTTCTTACTTTATACAATTTGAAATAATCTTTATCAACAAATACTTGAGTAATAGCAAATCTTGTCAATTCGGCATTTTTCAAGCTTTTTAGATATTCTTCTAAGCTTTCTTTTTTTACTTTTTTGTTATTAATATTTAAGAAATCATTTTTAATTAGTTCTCCAATATTCATTATTTTCCTCACTCCTTTAATTAAATGAATTTTGTTAAGAATATTTTATCATATTTTATTATATAGTCAACGTATATAAAGAAATAAAAAAAACATACTATCCGAAGATAATATGTTTAATTTTAATTTTTAAATAACTAATTAGTTATTTTCTTTTCTTCTTGCAGAGAATCCAACAGTTAAAGCACTTACTAAACCTAAACCAGCATAAACAAGAATGTTATCATTTGTTTTTGCAGGTTCGTTTGGTAAACGTCCTGTAGTTCCTTCATCTGGAGTGTTTGCGTTGTCCCCAGTATTTCCTTCATCTTCAGGAGTTTTATTTTCATCAACAGTACCAACTGTTATATCACCGTTTTCATCAGTATTAAGATTTGCACCTTTTGTTAATGAACCTTGAACTGCTGTTGCATTAACAAATGTACCATCTTCTATGTCTAGATTTCCAACAACAGGACCATTAAATTTAGCAGTTTTAACAAATCCTTCAAGATTTTCTACTAATTTGTCAGCTGCTGCTTTAGTTTGAGCAACAATAGCAATACCTGCTAATGGTTCTCCAGTTTTAGAATCTATTCCACTAACTAATGAAGCTCCTCCATCAATTTTTGAACCTTTTGCAAGAGCTGTAAGTGTGCTACTATAGTTACGAATTACTACAGCATTTGTTCCCTTACTAGTATAAGTACCACCATTTAATGTAATAGTAGCTGGACTACAGTAATCATTAGCAGAACTTTCTACTTGAATAGCAGCTCCTACACCATTCATTCCATTACCATTGTCTTTCGCAATGCTTCCAGGAACAGTAGTACCAGTTACAGTTGTACCATTTAATACAATAGAACCAGCTTTAGCTCCAATACCAGTAGTTCCTTCAACAGTTGCAGCTCCAAATGTAGTTACAGCATAACCACCTTGATAATAACCAATTTCGCCTTCACTAACTACTGTAGCTCCATCATGAACATTAATAGTAGCAGCATTTTTTTCTGCTTTTCTTACGTTACCATTTACACCAAAAGCAGTTGCTTTAAGTCCCTTTAAAGTACCGTAAATATCAATTGAAGAATTAATTACAACTTCTTTAGTACTTTGATCATGTGTAAATAATGCAACAGCGTAATTTCCTCTATCAGTGGTAGTATCAGAAGATACAAGTGTAATTTCTTTATTAACAGTTAAATGAGAATTTGAACCTCTAACTTTAATTAAGGTTTTATCAAGGCTCGTATTATCACCAGTAATAGCGTTTGGATTTACTTCAATTGCTTCATCATTTGCAGATGCTTTAATAGTTAAAGTTCCTCCTTGTACTATTATTTCATTTGTTTTTTTAGTGATGCTAAAGCCATTTAGGTCTAATGTTACATTATTACCATCTTTAACCGTTACTGCACTTGCATCATCATAAGATTTTAAAACCTTAATAGTAACAGTTTTGTCTTTCCAATCTGCTTTAATTGCATCACCAAGGCTGTCTGCATATGCAGAAGCTTCACCAGCAACTGTTACTTCAAGATTGTGTTCACTAGCAGCATGAACACCCATAGCCATTACTAGGAATGCTAGTAATGAAATCGCAAACATTTTTAAATTTTTCATTCTCTCTCTATACCTTTCCTTTCTATGTGTCAATTATACTTCACTTCTTTTCTTTTTGTCAATACCCTTTTTCACAAATATTGATTATTGTCATATTTTAACAATTTTACTATTTTTAAACTAAATGAAGTATATTAGACTATCATATTCTATGCTTAATATTCTTATTAATACCTTTATGGAAAACAAAAAACATATTATTTATTTCTAAACAATATGCTTTTCTATACTAAATTGTATAATTATTGCATTCCTTTAAAGGCTAGGAAGTATAGATTGAGAATGTTTTGAAGTGTTTGCGATTTCTTCAAAATTTATTTTTATATAATTCCTATCAATAATTTACAATAAGTAACTAATTAATTGTTTTCTTTTCTTTTGGCAGAAAAGCTAACAGCTAAGGCACTTACTAGACCTAAACCAGCATAAACAAGAATGTTATCATTTGTTTTTGCAGGTTCATCTGGTAAACGACCTGTTGTTCCATCTGCTGGAGTGTTTGCATCGTCTCCAGTATTTTGATCACCAGTACCAGGAGTGTCTTCAGCTGGTCTAGTACCTAAAGTTGTAGTAGCAGGAACTACATCTCCATCTTCATTAGTAGTAGCTTTTGGAATTTCTACAAGAGAATTTTCTCCAGTTATATGAGCTAATACTGATCTAGTAGTACTCATATTTGTAATTTTTGTGCCATTAGCAACACTAACTTTTGAAATGGCAGCTCCCTCTGTAACAACAACTTCATCTACAGTATTATCAGTTGTAACTTCTTCGGCTGTACCATAAACATAACCAGTTTTGCCAACTTTTATAACTGCTGATTTAGTATTAATTGCATGAATCTTTGTAGAAATATCAACACCATCAGTACAAGTTAAAGCTCCTTGAGCTTCACAAACTTTTTTTAGTTCTGTAAATGATACATTATTTCCACTAACATTTAGTGCAGCATTATTACCGATAGTTCCAACATGATTGTTCCAAGTTACAGTTATAGGAGCAACAGAACCACCTTTTATAGTACCTCCATTAACTGTAGTAGCACCTTGTAATAAAATATCAGCCTTTTTATTAACTATTGGATCAGTAGATTTTAAGTTATCACTAGCTTCAATTGTAGATGTAGAATCAACAGAAGTTGTTCCTAATACTACACCACTATATCCGTTACCAGTCGCACTTACAGTTGAATTATGTGTTAATGTAAAGTCAGCACTAATACCTCCTGAAGTATTGTTATTAGCTGTAATATCTGAATGATCAGCTACAACAGTTAAAACTTCTGCGGCTTGCATACCATTACCACTATTATTATTTATAATTAAGTGGGCATATGATAAATTAATTGTAGATCCTGTACCATTAGCATCAACAACTAAACCACCAGTCTTAGTTTTAGCATTATCACTAACGCTTAAAGTGGCGTTATCTTTAACATCAAATGTTACATTAGCACTAATAGTTACTGGATTGTAAGCTTTAGAATCATTACCAGTTACTAGTAAAGTAGAACCATCTTTAAGAGTTACCTTAACACTAGCAGTATTAAATTTAACATTACCACCACTAATAGTTAATTTAACACCTTCATCGATAGTTAAATCATGATTGATGCTTAATCCAAAACCATCAGTAACAATTGTCATATCTTTACTAACAGTAACGTTTCCAGTTGCATCTAAATTCGTAGTTGCAGTTAAAGTACATTTAGTTTCTCCTGGTGCAGTTAAACAAGCTTTTAAATCAGCATAACCTGCAGTATTTTTTACCCCTTTTATAGGGTTAGCAGCATGTACACCTGTTGCCATTACAGCAAATGCCATAACAGCGATTGCAAACATTTTTAAATTTTTCATTCTTTCACAAACCTTTCCTTTCTATGCGTTAATTATACCCCCCCCCGTATTCAATTTGTCAATACTTATTTTTGCTAATTTTTGACAAACTCATTCATTTTACAAAAAAGATATAATTTCTTCTATATT
Organism: uncultured Bacilli bacterium; assembly: GCA_947627925.1. GTDB lineage: Bacteria > Bacillota_I > Bacilli_A > RF39 > UBA660 > SIG200. Next base: position 11,283 of record CANQXW010000015.1, read on the forward strand.
ATATTTATTATTTTTTATTTTGATTACAATTTAAAAAACTATTAAAAATTTATTAGAATAAATCTTAATAGCTTATTTTTATAATTATTTAATTAAATTTTCTTGAGCAAAATTTTCAATATCTTTAATATCAGAGGTAATTCTACTTTTATAGAAACAATTTTTTAATTCTTTTAAGTATCTTTTTTCCGCTCTTGAATCTAAAATACTAATAATTCCCCTATCAGTTTCTGATCTAATTAATCTTCCAATTCCTTGTTTAGCTTTAATAATCATTTCGTTTAAATAGATTCTTTTACCATATATTTTTTCTTTATTTTTAGTAACAGCATCCACCGTAGGAAAAGGAAGTCTAGCAATAATAATATGGGACAAAGAAACACCTTGAACATCAATTCCTTCCCAATAATTAGTTGCTAATAATACTGAATTAGTATTATTTTTAAATTCTTCAATTACACTATCTTGGGAAGAACCTTGAGCTTGTTTCAAAATTTTAATATTGCCACATTTATCTTTTAAATTGTCATAAACATAATTCAAATCCCCTTTAGATGTAAAAAGAATTAAAGCTTTTCCATTAGTTACTTGAATTAAAGTTTTAATTTTGGAAATAACTTTTTTACGATATTCCCATTTTCGATTGGGATTAGCAATAAACTTTTCTAAATAAATGAGCATATTATTTTCATAGTCATATGGGGAAATATAACTATTGCTAATATCGACAATTTTAGAATCTTCAAGAGCTAGATTATTTAAAAAATAATGATAATCATTTAAGGACGTAGTTAGAGTTGCTGAGGTAAAAACAAATTGTTTATGTTTATTATTAATTGATATAAGATGATTGGCTATATCATGAGTATTTTGTGGCATATAATAGATATCTATTTTATCATCATTTATATTAGCATATAATAAATAATCACGATTATTTTTATTCGCTAATGATTTAAAAATTAATATATCTTCTTCAATTTTACTAACCATATCTTCCATTTCACTAGAAGTAATAGCAAATCTATATTTAATTAAGTCATTTATAGTATTACATAATATTTGTGCACAACTATTAATTTCAGGTGTATTATAATTAAATTCTAATTTATCATATTCTTTTAATTTTATTTTAACCGCAGATTTAGCCTTCAATACTTCTTCTTCTAATTTTTTAATTAAAGAATTATATACAGCATTTATATTATTATACGATGATGATGCTCGACTATCTAAATTATTCGAAAAATATTTAGATATCTTTTCGATATTTTCACTTAAAGTGAGTTTTTTGGTTTTACAATCAATAAGAACATCACTTAATTTATGAGCTTCATCACAGACAACATAATCAAAATCAAGCATTTTAGCTTCTTTAGATAAAACGCTAATTAAAAAGTTATGATTACAAATAAAGATCCTAATACTACTATCATCTCTTTTTTTATAATCTTTAAAATAGTCACAACTATTTTTAAAAGAACAAGCATTTCTTATTTTAGAGACACAATTTTCAGCATTATATTCCCTTTTAACATACTTATCTTTTTGGTACTGTTTTTTTAAAAAGTTTTTTTCATTAACCGATAATAATTGCATTTTATTTTCACATAAATAATTTCTTTGACCTTTTAAAACAGTATATTTTATTTTATCATTCAAATTTAGCATATCTAAAACATTTTTTAAATTTGCTTCCAATTGCTCTTCTAATGATATTGAAGAAGTAGATAATAAAATTATCTTTTGACGATATTTACTCATTAAGACCATCGGAACCAAATAGGCATAAGTTTTTCCAATACCCACGCCCGCTTCCACAACTCTATGGTGTTTTTTTAAAATGCTTTTTATTATATCTAAAGCCATATTATGTTGCTCTTGACGATATTCTAATCCTCTTAATTGTAAACTTTTAAAAAAGTTATCAACTTCTTTGATAATATCATCATCACTAACAATATTACTATTTTCCTCAATCCATCCAAAATTATAATTCATATGACCTCCAAATTTTAATTTACTAAAGATATTATAACACTGTCGATTAACAATAAATACTTTTTTTATAATGTCCGCATATTTTTGTTGACTTCAAAAACAAAAGTTTGCTATACTATTTTTAGGAACATTTAAATAAGTTGGGTGTTGCCTTCATCTTAGGAGTTAATAACTTTTAAGATTGGAGGTGATATTGTGAATAAAAAAGACATTATAATCTTTTCACTATTTATTATCATTTATTCATTAATCATAATTATCTTTCATCTTATGTAAAAAAACACCTAACTCATCTATGAATTAGGTATTTCAACAATGATTAGGCAACACTCAACACCAGAACATTTGAATGTTCCCTTTTTATTGTATTCAAGTTTCCTTGACATATTTATTATATCATATAACTACTTTTTCTGTCAAAAAAAAGATATATCTTTCGATATACCCTTTCTTTATACCAAATTGCTTTAAGTTTAGGAAGTATAGATTGAGAATGTTTTGAAGATGTTTGCGATTTCTTCAAAATTTATTTTTATATAATTCCATTATCTTCGCAATTTTGATAACTAATTAATTGTTTTCTTTTCTTTTGGTTGAAAAGCTAACAGCTAAGGCACTTACTAGACCTAAACCAGCATAAACTAGAATGTTATCATTTGTTTTTGCAGGTTCGTCTGGTAAACGACCTGTTGTTCCATCTGCTGGAGTGTTTGCATTGTCTCCAGTATTTTGATCACCAGGATTTGTTTGATCGCCACTATTAACAGGTTCTCCTAATGTTACAGTTTTTCCTTTTTCAACTGATTTAATAGTTCCATCAGCTAAAGTTACATAAACTGTAGTTTTTGTATCGTTTACTACCTCTGTTCCAGGAGCAATAGTAACTTTTGCAGCACTATTTTTAATAGTTACAGTCTTAACATCTCCGCCTAAAGTAACCTCTGCATCTCCATATACTGTAGCATCATTTCCTTCAACTACTGTACCTGTTGATGTAGGATCTAGATTAATTTTATTTTGAGATGCTGCTACACATCCTCCACCGATTGCAGAACCTGTACAAACGACTGGAAACTTTGCAACACTAACCAAAGCGTTTTCACCATCAAGTTTTAAGTTACCGGTTTTAACTGTTCCTGCTTGGCCATTCCAACTAGACTTTAACGGAGTCATACTACCTGCAGTTAATGTACCCCTAACAGTAACATTACCACTATTAGTATTAATTAAAACATCTGAAAAGTCACCAAGTTTCTCGTTATCTGTATCTTGTAAGTTACCAGTTGAAGTAACAGTTGATTTTGCATCGATAACTGTGCTTTCAGCTAAAGTAACACCAGCTAAGCCATTTCCTTTAGCAACGATATCAGTATTGATTAATCTAAATTTACCATTACCACCACAACTACCATTGTTTTCGAAAATAATATGTGAATCTGTAGCTTGAATTAAACCAGTAGCTCCAACTCCATTCATACCATTTCCTTTGTTATTGCTAACGTTTAATGTTGAATCATTATCTAATGTAATATTTAATGTTGAGCCAGTGTTTACAACAATAGCAGTAGTATGATCGTTATCACTTACTTCTAAAGTACCACTTCTTAAAGCAGTAATTGTTCCTGTTGCACTACCTGGAACATTAATTGCAGGAACTTTATTACTATTAATTACTCTAACAACAGCATCTTCGCCAATATCAAGAGTACCTGATAGTTGAACATTACCACCATCTACTGTTAAAGTAACACCATCAGCAACTTTTAATGTTTGAGATGCATTAATTACAAGACTATAAGTTCCACTTGTAACAATAGTTACATCATCATTTACATCATAATCTGCACTAATAGTTAAATTAGTTTTTAATGTACATTTATTTGTAACTGAAGTTTCATTACAAGCAGCTGCATATAAAGTATTTATATCAGTTGCAGCATGTACACCTGTTGCCATTACAGCAAATGCCATAACAGCGATTGCAAACATTTTTAAATTTTTCATTCTTTCACAAACCTTTCCTTTCTATGCGTTAATTATACCCCCCCCCGTATTCAATTTGTCAATACTTATTTTTGCTAATTTTTGACAAACTCATCTATTTTACAAAAAAGATATAATTTCTTCTATATTATATTTATTATCTTTTATTTTGATTACAATTAAAAAAACTATCTACTTTTATCATATATATAAGGACTATTCAAAAATAAAAAGAGAAAATGCGATTAATAATTTTCTCCTTTTATTGTAATCCAATTCTTATATTTTAATAGTAATTTTATTACTTCTAAAATATTAAAAATTTGTAGTCAAGTTCCCTTGATTTATACATTATACTATAATCTTCAATTTTGAAAAATCTTAAAATAAAAATTATTTGACACCAATTATTTATAAGTAGTAATATATTAATAGGAGATGAATGAAATGAAAAAAATTTTAAAATTTACTTTTGCATTTTTAATTTTAACAATAATGGCTTATAGCCCTAGAGTGTTCGCAGAAGGTTCAGTAATTAAACCCGGAAGTGCTTGTGAAAGTATTTTAGGTGAAGACGGAGTATATAAAGTAGAAGTAACGGAAAATAATACTTCTTTAAATAAAAATCGTATATTTCCGGCAGATTGTTATAAAAATAATATGGCTATTTTTGAACTTATTTATAAACCTGATTCAAAAAATGAAGTATCGGTAACTAATAGTTTATTAAAAAAAGCAGAAAGTGAAGGTTTAACTTTAGTAATTAAAGCCAAAGATAGTAATAACAAGGAATTATATACTGCTACTGTAAAACCAAAAGATATTACTGATGATGGTAAGAGTTATAATGTTACAGTATGGTTAGAAAAATTATCTAGTCCAGATAGCGCTAGATTAGAGGGACTAGGATATAATGGTCTTGCTTCTTTAAAAGCCGCTAATGAAAATATTTTAAATGCAACATATAAAATAAATACTACAGGAATTTTAAATAATGGAACATATGGAGTTCTTGGTAAAGATTATTATACATTAAAAACTACTTCCCTAACCGTTTCTAATAATAGTTTAGAAGTATCTGATATAAATTTATTCGGTGGTTATATCTTTGCTAGTAAAGAGGTACACAATACACCATTACCAACACCAAGTACTAGTACAAGTTCATCTAATAATTCTAGTAATAATACTACTTCTAAAGAAGTTGTGGAATTTAAACAAGAAATTGTCAGTCAAAGTTTATCAATTCCTAGTAGTAAATATGAAGATGTAATTAAAGATACAATTGCTAGTGATGAAAATTTAAAAGATAAATTAGCAAATGGCGCCAATGTAGTAATTAAAGGAGAAAAAGCTCCCGTAAGTGAAAGTTCTCAAAATTCTTTTAAAGCTGTAATTCAAGGTGGTATGATTTTAGATTATGTTGATATTAAAATTAATCTTCAATCAAATAATCAAGATTATCCAATTACTAATTTAAAAGATAAAATTGAATTATCATTAACTATTCCTCCTGCTCCAGTAGTAAAAAATGGTTATTATAGAGAATATTATGTATTAAGAGAACATGATGGTAATATTGAAAGATTAGATTCTAAAGTAAGTGAAGATGGTAAAACAATAACATTTAGTAGTGATAAATTTTCTGTTTATGCTGTGGGATATGTAGATAAAAAAATAAGTGCTTCAAGTTCTTCTACTATTAATAATCCTAAAACTGGCGATATTATATACTTTATGATAAGTACAGTTATAATAAGTGCTGGTAGTGTATATTTATCAATAAAAAGAATGCTTACAAATAAATAAAGATTAAAATAATAATTTAAACTTCTCGTTTTTGAGAAGTTTTTTTAATTTAAGTTATTGTATTTTCTACTTATAAAAAATTCAGTTATTTTGCTATCTTGACTAGTTTTATGATATTTATAATTTTTCAATTGGTAAATTTTAAATATTACCTCATAAACCATTTTATCATTCGCAAACTTTTCACTCTAATAATCCAAATGCTTTCTAGTGGACGATATAAATTTACATCTTTATTATTTTTATCTTTTACTATATAAATTAATTATAATTATATTTAGCGACATTTTTAAATTATTTTAACAATCTAATCATTTTTCAACCTAAATTTGGTCGAGTATTGCTTTCTGCTTCAAAGCCTCTCATAATATCTTGACATGAGAATTTGCCTATCCATAAATAACACTATGGTAGAGCAATTTTTTTATATTATATTTATTATTTTTTATTTTGATTACAATTAAATAATCTTTATAATGTCCGCATATTTTTATTGACAATGGATTATTGAAATAATAGAATGGAATTAGAAAAGGGCTGGTCGTGGCGCATGTAGGATATATTTTATATCCGGGGGCTGCGGTCGATCCTTTTTCTTTATATCGAGAATTTAATTTTTTAATTAGCAAATATAAAACATATTGTTTAATGTCCGCATATTTTTGTTGACATTAAATTATCAAAATAATAAAATTGTAATTAGAAAAGGGCCGGTCGTGGCGCGTGTAGGGTATATTTTATACTCTGTGCTGCGGTTGGCCCTTTTTTATTTTTTTAAAATTATTCACTTAAAGTTACTTCTAAAGTTACATCATCGCTAATAGTGGTACCCGGAGGAATACTTTGGCTAGTAACATAGCCATAACCATTAGTTTTAAGATTTAAGCCAATTAAATTAGCATAAGTTCTTACTTCATTTAAACTCCAACCAGTTAAGTCTTCTAAAACATAATCATGGCTATTACTGATCAAAAATACTTTACTACCCTCCAAGACTTTAGTACCTTTTTCAGGATATTGATTAATAACATACTTACCTGTTCCCATGGTATAAACTTTTAAAGCGGAATTAGTTAATGTATCTTTAACAGTTGATACTTCTTTACTAATATAGTTATCTAGTTCTACTACTTTACTATCTTTATTAGGGTTAACATTTTCAATACCTAAATAAGAAACAATATTATCAACAACTTTAGTTAGTTCTTCCGCAATTGGTTTAGCACTAGAGGCATTTAATTGTTGGGCAGCAACATAAACAATATACTTAGGATCTTCTTTGGGAAATATTCCCGCAAAAGAACGAACATAATCATAAGTACCATTTAAATATCCGCCACTTTTAGAAGCTATTTGGGCAGTACCTGTTTTCCCAATCATAGTTGTCTTAGTTGGTTGCCATATTTTGGATGAACTCATTCCTTCATAAACAACTTTATACATTAAATCTTTCATATAATCGGTGGTTTCTTTACTAAATACTTTAGCAACTTCGGTTCTTTCCCCTTTATATATGGTTTCGCCTTTAGCATTAACAATTTTATCGACAATATAAGGTTTGATGGTTGTTCCATCGTTAGTAAGGCTAGATAGAGCCTCGAGCATTTGAATTGGGGTTACACTGATACCTTGACCAAAACCAGCATTAGCAAGTTCGGTTTCATAATGGAAATCGACAACCCCAGAGGCTTCACTAGAAAGTTCAATTCCAGTTTTAGATCCAAAACCTAATTTTTTATAATAATCTGTTAGTTTTTCTACACCTAAACGACGTGCAATAATTGTGGCAGCTACATTAGATGAATAAGTAAAGCCAGTGTTAAAGGAAATATCTCCCCAACCTTGACCTTTATTGTGGTCTTTAATAATAGCATCAGCCACTTTTATTTGACCAGAATGATATAATTCATCGCCATTATAAATACCTTCTTCAATCGCACTAGCAAATGAGAATGTCTTCATCGTACTTCCGGGTTCATAAGTATAACTTACTAAAGGATTCATATAAATAGTTAAGCCTTCCCTATCATTAGGATCAAAATTAGGCACCGTGGAACTAGCCACAATGGCTCCCGTTTTGGCATCCATAACAGTTACAATTAACCATTCCATTTGATAATTTTGGGCTAAATTATTGGTCATTGTTTCCGTAAACCATTGAATATCACTATCTAAAGTTAAATAGATATCATCGCCATTAACCGCTTCTTCCGTAATGACTTCCGCACTAGGAAGGGTATAACCATAAGCATCAGTTTGATAAGTTGTTTTGCCATTTGTCCCACTTAATTCTTTATTATAATAAGATTCAATACCCAGTTCGCCAATTATTTCACCATCTTCATTACCATTAGGTTTTTTAGCATAACCAATAATATAAGAAGCAAAAGAACCAGTACTATAAGTCCTTTTTTGGCTTTGGATAAAATCAATTCCCGGTAGTCCTACCGCTTCAATTTTATTTTTTAAAGATTCCGTAATATTATTTCCTTTAGGTCCAAATTCAACTTGATATTTCCCCTCTTTATTAAGTCTTTCCATGGCTTCATCATAAGGAATACCTAAATATTCATTAAGCATTTTCGCCGTTGCATCTTTATCTACTACATAATCTTTTTCTCTTTTGGGATCTAAGTAAGCAATAATTTTATAAGAATTAACAACTGAGGCTAAAACCTCTCCTTCATTATCATAAATATTGCCTCTTTTAGCATAAATAGTTTCCGTTTTCGTATTTCTATTACTTGCTAAATTATGTAAATTAATACCATCTACTTCACTACTTAAAGAAACAAAAGATAATTTAATTATTATGGCAATGAAAAGAAAAGCCACAATTAAGATAAATACTTTTGGTATTCTTACTGTAACTTTTCGCATTATAATCCCTACTCTCCAACTTTAACTATGTTATCACTATTATACGACAAACCATATAAAGCTGCAATCTTTTGGATATTTTCAATACTAACTAATTCATCTATTTGCATTTCTAAACTTTCATTAGTATTTTCTTGTTTTTCAATTTTATTTTTTAATTTTTCGGTTTCAATATTTGTTTGACTTAATAATGCCTTTGAAAAGACACTCGCTGTGGGAATAGAAATAAGTAAGAAGACTAGTAAAACATACATAAACTTTTCTCCTTTTAATAATTTTAATCTTTTCATCTTTCTTCTTGGCATTTTATTAAATCCTTTCTATTATTCTTAATTTCGCACTATGACTCCGACTATTTTCTTTTAGTTCTTCTACACTGGGAGCAATCGGCTTTTTATTAATAATTTTAATTTTGGGTTTATATTCTTCGGGAATATCCGGAAGTCCTTTTATGATATCGGGTACTTCACTAAATTTTTTAAAGGCGTTTTTCACAATTCGATCTTCTAAGGAATGAAATGTAATTACACTCATTCTGCCACCCTTCTTTAGTAAATCAATGGCATCCGGTAAAACAGAAGATAAAACCTCAAGTTCCTTATTTACCTCAATTCTTAAGGCTTGAAATATTTTTCTTTCCGGATGATTTTTAAAATAATAATTGGCTCCGACACCTTTTTTAATTATTTCGACTAATTCTAGGGTTGTCTTAATCTCTTTTTCTTGACGATATTTGACAATGGCTTTACTAATGGATTTAGCCATTTTTTCTTCCCCATAAGTGAAAAAGATATGGTTTAATTCTTCTTCTTTATAAGTATTAACAACCCTTGAAGCTGTAAGGGAATTATCTAAATTCATGCGCATATCTAAAGGAGCATCACTCATAAAGGAAAAGCCACGTTCTGATTCATCAATTTGGGGAGAAGAAAAACCTAAGTCAAAAATAATGCCGTCAATCTTGGAAATATTAATTTCTTTTAAAGCTTCTCTTAAATATGCAAAATTAATCGGTAAAATTTGATAGTTATTTCCAATCTCTTTTAAAACGTTATCGGCATACTCTCTCGCTTCTTCATCTTGGTCAATTCCAATTAATAAACCTTTAGGAGAAAGCCTTTTTAAAATTTCTTTACTCATACCCGCATAACCGAGAGTAGCATCAACATAAATACCATCTTCTTTGATATTCAAAGAATTGATAATTTCTTTCAGCATGACACTATAATGTTTCACTATAACCCTCAAATAAATTTTCTGCAATATCCTCTAATTTAGAGGCATTTTCATTCATATAAGCGTTATACGCTTTTTCATCCCAAATTTCAATGCGGTCATTTACGCCGATTATAACACATTCTTTAGTTAAACCGGCGTAGCTAACCAACGGGGAGGTAATATTGATTCGACCCATCTTGTCGAATTCACATACAGAGGCACCGGCAAAAAAGGATCTCATAAATGTTCGGGCATCTTTTTTAGTGAAAGGTAAGGTATCTAATTTGGTTACAACTTTTTGCCAATCTTCAGTTGTATATAAATACAAACACTTCTCTAAACCACGAGTAACAACGATTTTAGTTCGATCTTCTCGAAATTTACCAGGCAAGACAATTCTGCCCTTTTCATCGATATTGTGATGATATTCGCCCATGAACATTTATATCACCCACTTTCTGACACAGTTATCCACTGTCTACCACTATTGTACTATACCAAGCCTAGAAAGTAAATGAAATTTGGGAAAATTATTAATAAAATTATTTCGTTGACGTCTTATTTACAAAAATTTACAGGCATGAAAAAAGGCTCTTTTAAGCCCTTTCATTTAGTTTGTTAATTTTTGATAACTTTTTAAAACTAGGAAACAAGAACAAGCTCCCAATATGACCAAATCAAATATATTATCATTAGTTTTAGGAGGCCAAAAATCTTGAGGTAACTCTTTTGGCTCATCAATTGAATCCTTATTACTAGTTACCGGATTATCTAAAGAATTATTATCTTCTTTAGGTAAATCGCCTTCTTCTGGAGGCATGTTTACCTCATCTTTAGAAGAATTACTTTCTTCTTTGGAATCAGAAGTGTCCTCTAAAGATGGCTCATTATGGGAAGAATTATTAATTTCCACATTTAAAGGATTTTCATTTAAAACTTGAATTTCTTTTTCATAAGTAGTGTCTACACCCTTAATTATATAAGTACCATATGGCAAAGTAACTTCTTTTGATTCTTTAGTAATGGTTTCATATACTTCATTATTACTTTTTAATATTATTTGATAAGTATTATCATCCTTAATAGCGAGGTAAATCGGAGCTTTAATAACTTCTCTTTTAATATTTAAAATGTAATGATCTTCATCATGTAAATCAAAAGAAATATCATCTAATTCTTTGAAAGAATCTTGTTTAAGCACATCTTTAACCGTATAATGGCTATTACTTTTAATTTGATACTCTTTATTGGGAAGCATATTTAACTTTTCTTCCCAAGCAAGATATAGCCGATAAACATTACTCTCTTCTAAAGCATCACCGTACTTACCATTAACACCCTCTATTTCTTCTTTAATTTGAAAAGGAGTACCATAAACCTCATATTGTAAATTTTTTCCTAAGTCACTTGGTCCACCGGTATTTCTTAGATAAGTATAGCCACCTTCCCAATAATACCATTTTACTTCGGGTTTTAAAGTCGGAGAAAAAGATAAATTATAATTTCCTACTTGATTGTTTTTAATTATAAAGCCACCCAAATAGTTTTCTAATTCTAAACCTTTAGATGCGGGAAGATTATACTCTTCTTGATTACTAAAATAAAAATACGTATCATTCCATATTTCGCCCCTCTTTTTCTCTTTAAAGAAATTTTCTTCTAAACGATGTTTGGCTATTTTTTCTTTTAAATTTTGGAAAAAAGCAATATCTTCTTCCTTAATTTGATTTCCCCTTTTATCACACATGATAATATCTTTATTAAAAATATATTTCCAAATGTAAAATTGGGTATAAAAATAGTTTTCATCACTAGGATTAGTATTATATCCATAATAAGAGGCATCAGCAAAAATACTATTTACTGATCCATTGGAATCTCCATAATATTCATCATAAGAAGATGATTCCGAAAATCCCGTTCCTCCGACAAACTCTTTATAAGTTTTAACAAAAATGACATTCTCGGGTGATTCCACATAAATCTTATAAACATTATAAACCGTACTATTATGACTTTCTTTGACATAATACTCTATTTTGGTTTTATTAGTGTCTATTGCCTGAGTTATGGTTCCTAGAAGAAAAAAGCATAACAAACTAAACAAAATTTTTTTCATTTTTATTCCACCTTTCCAATAAAAAACACAGGAAAATCCTTTGTTTTCCTGTGCCTTGGTTAATAGACTAACATGACATTTATTATTTAGCAAGAGGGTTTTTTTGACAAGTTTTGTCGAATTTTGACGAAATTTAGGAAAGAAGCCATAAAAATAGCTAAATAGACACTGATAACGCTATGGAAAGTGATGGAAATTATAAAAGTAAGGATCCCAATCAATATTCCATAGAGAATTTGCCAACCTCTTTTATAAGGACTATATTCCGGTAAAGGAGCAATAAAAACACTCGCAAAAATTACTTCACTATTTAAAATAAAATGACTATCACTCGTAATTAAAAAATAAATAAATGCTAAAGTTATATAAGTTAAGTTAATAGTTAAAGGGATATCTTTTTTATAATAAAAATTATATATTAAAATTGTGAAAGCTATTAAACTAAAAAAGATACTAGTGGAAGCAATGCCTCCGGTAAGTCTTCCCATAAGCAAATCAACAAGGGAAAAACTAAATTCATAACTTATTTCTAAAGGAGTTCGAAAGTCTAAGCCAAAAATTAAGTATTCGCCTAAAATGATTAATAAGTAAGAAAATGTAACGGGATTCCATTTAAGATACTTTTGAGCAAAAAAATTAATCGCATAAGAAATAAGAAAAATAAGACTATAAAGAATTAAATTAATATTATAAGGAACAATCATGGGAACAATCATGGCATAAAGCAAATTATAATCTATTTCAATATGATGATATTTAATTAAATCAAAAATAAATTTAATGCCTAGACTAATTAAAAGAAGATAAATAATTTTAAAAATCATGACGCCACTAATTAAACCTTTACTATAAATTAGATAACCATTTTTATAAAGACTATAACCGATAAAAGGAATTAAAAGATAAAACTCTCTTAAAATCAAATCTTTAGTTGTTAGTTTCTTCATAATTTTCCCCCTTTACTTTTGCTTTTAAAGAAAGATTAGCTGGACAAATATAATCACATAAACCACAGCCAAGACAACGATGACTCATTAAATTTTGTTCATAGCATTTTTTTACATTGATATTAACAGGACATATCTTCATACATGCTCCACAATTAATACAAGGTGTTTCCTCTTTCTCTTCTTTTTTGTTAATAACTATACACCTAGTATTATGAGTAATAACTACTTTATCTACCTCATTTATTTTAGATCCTTGTAAAAGACCATTTTCATAAACCACATAATCACTAGTGGTTATCTTAATAAAATTGTGCATCACTTCTTTTAAAGAAACCCCAATTTTAGTTTTAATAATTAAAGATTTCTTTAAAGCATTACCACTAATGGTCACATATTTTTCACTAATACTCTTTCCCTTTAATATTTCATTTATTTCATAAATTTCATTAGTTGTTAAAATTAAGGTATTATCTAGGGGAATATTTAAATAATCTCCTAAATTAACGGGATAACTCATTAAGTATTTATCGGGGGTAAGCATAACCTTTAAATCGGGATAAATACCACTTATAGATTTGACTTTTTTAATCCCTTTAGCATTGGTATTTTTAATAGCTAAAATGGAACTATCTAAAGAAAATAGTTTTTTTAAATCATCAATTAACTTTAAAATTTCTTTATAATTCTCTCCTAAACACATAAATTCATTCATTTCATAAATTTCTTCATCAAAAGAACTTACAATTAAATGATCTATTTGGGGTAAAGCCATAATTTTTTCTTTAATTGTATCTAAATGATTAAGTTCTAAAACCTGAATCAAATCTTGAATTGTTTTAATTTTCGGTTTTACTTTTCGAAATTCTTTAGTTTCTTTAAAATCATTATTAACTTTTATAGTCTTCATTTTCTTTCCGTTAATAAGCATTTCTTCTATTCCCGCTAAAGAACCTGATACGGAAACAATAAAATCATTTAGATAACTATCTTTATAAAAATAACTTTTTTCTTTAAGAGATAAATTATTTAGAGGAATATAAACATTTTCCGGATTTAAAAATTCGTAAACATTATTTACAATAAAAACATCTTTTGGTTCTTCTAATTTGATTAAGAGTTTCATATTCCATCCAACCTCTCCTTTATTTTAGCAAAAAGGATCTTTTATGTAAATAAATTGCGTTTAAAATAGAAAAATATAATAAAAAACATCATTTGAACCATATAAGACTTTATGATGTTTTTATGTTTTCAAGTTTAATTATAGATTGTCTTCTTCTTCATAATTAATGGCCAGTTCAATAATCTTATTCATTAAGGGCATCTTTTGGCCAATTTGCTTAACAAAATCATTACCTAAAACTGATTTAAGCTTAGAAATAGCCAATTGGACATATTTAGCCTCTATTTCGAATAATTCTAAATAGTTTAAAATAATATCATCGATAAAGTAAAAATTATAACTTTTTAATAATAAATAAACTTTATTAAAATTTTCTTCATCTAATAATTTTAAATATTCTTCATCATAATTAGCATAGACTAAATCTAAATAAGAAGAATTTAAATATTTATCTAGAAACATTTTAAACTCCTTTTCCTATTTGATTTTTAATATAATATTCATGTATTAATTCTTCAAGTGATATACCATATTTTTCTTGCATATCAGGACTACTCATCGTGAATATATCATTTAATAAGCCATTTTCATCTATTATTGGTATATTGTGAGATAGCAGAAATTCAATTTTAACTTGTAACTCTTGAATGGAAATGCAATCAAGGATAATTTTGTTTTTTTCCTCATCAATATTATAAGTTTTACATACGTCAATAATCTTATCTTTATTTTGTTTAAAATTCCATATCATTCCTATACTGGAAAGTAATTGCCCTTTTTCACTATCTGGCAAAGTCTTTCTTCTTTGATTTACAATCCAAAAACCAAGCTTTACAGTGCCATTTTCATCATAGGTATAACCATCATTTGTTTTAAAACTCGTTGGTATTTCTAAATTGCCATGATGATCATAATATACTTTAGCTAATTTATATTTTTTGTACCATTGCTCTTCTAAAGGATTTAAGGAAAAACCAATGGACTCTAATGCTTGTTGTCTCTCATGAGATAAATTATCAAAATTTTGCCTTTTATTTCTAATCCAAGCCCCAAGATTTACTTCGCCATTTTCATCATATGTATAACCATCATTTGTTTTAAAGCGTTGGGGTATTTCTAAATTGCCATAATGCTCATAATAGGCTTTGGCTAATTTATATTTTTTGTACCATTGTTCTTCTAAAGGATTTAAGGAAAAACCAATGGATTGTAGTTTTTGTTGTTTTTCAGGGGATAAATTATCAAAATTTTGTCTTTGATTTACAAGCCAAAAGCCAAGATTTACCTCTCCATTTTTATCATATGTATAACCATCATTTGTTTTAAAACTCGCTGGTATTTCTAAATTGCCATGATGATCATAATAAACCTTGGCTAATTCATAATTTCTATTCCACTTCTCTTCTAAAGGATTTAAGGAAAAACCAATGGACTCTAATGCTTGTTGTTTTTCAAGGGGTAAATTATCAAAGTTTTTTCTTTGAGTTCCAATCCAAGCCCCAAGATTTACTTCGCCATTTTCATCATATGTATAACCATCATTTGTTTTAAAGCGTTGGGGTATTTCTAAATTGCCATAATGCTCATAATAGGCTTTGGCTAATTTATATTTTTTGTACCATTGTTCTTCTAAAGGATTTAAGGAAAAACCAATGGATTGTAGTTTTTGTTGTTTTTCAGGGGATAAATTATCAAAATTTTGTCTTTGATTTACAAGCCAAAAGCCAAGATTTACCTCTCCATTTTTATCATAGGTATAACCATCATTTGTTTTAAAACTCTTGGGTATTTCTAAATTGCCATAATGCTCATAATAGGCTTTGGCTAATTTATATTTTTTGTACCATTGCTCTTCTAAAGGATTTAAGGAAAAACCAATGGACTCTAATGCTTGTTGTCTCTCATGAGATAAATTATCAAAATTTTGCCTTTTATTTCTAATCCAAGCCCCAAGATTTACTTCGCCATTTTCATCATATGTATAACCATCATTTGTTTTAAAACTCTTGGGTATTTCTAAATTGCCATAATGCTCATAATAAGTCTTGGCTAGTTTATATTTTTGGGACCATTGTTCTTCATGAACATTTGGCACAAAGCCAATGGATTGTAGTTTTTGTTGTTTTTCAGGGGATAAATTATCAAAATTTTGTCTTTGATTTCTAATCCAAAAGCCAAGATTTACCTCTCCATTTTTATCATATGTATAACCATCATTTGTTTTAAAACTCTTGGATATTTCTAAATTGCCATAATGATCATAATATACTTTAGTAAGTTCATAGTTTCTATTCCACCTCTCTTCTAAAGGATTTAAGGAAAAACCAATCGATTGTAATGCTAGTTGTCTCTCAGGGGATAAATTATCAAAATTTTGCCTTTGTGTTTTAATCCAAATTCCTAAATTTACTTTACCATTTTCATCATATGTATAACCATCATTTGTTTTAAAACTCGTTGGTACTTCTAAATTGCCATAATGATCATAATAAACCTTGGCTAATTCATAATTTCTATTCCACTTCTCTTCTAAATGATTTAGTGAAAAACCAATGGACTCTAATGCTTGTTGTCTCTCACTGGATAAATTATCAAATTTTTGCCTTTGATTGGAAATCCAAATTCCAAGATTTGCTTTACCATTTTCATCATATGTATAACCATCGTTTGTTTTAAACCATTGAGGTATTTTTAAATTACCATAATGGTCAAAGTATATTTTTGCAAGTTCATAATAATCTTCCCATGTTCTTGTTAGTCTATCACTAACATATCTTAACATTTCAAATAAATCTTGATTTTCTA
>CANQXW010000016.1 GCA_947627925.1 uncultured Bacilli bacterium
AACTCTCGCTTTTCCCTTTATTTATGGGACTTTATGAGAGTTTTTATTATTAACAACTGACAAACTCAAGATTATAAAACAAAAAAGACAACCTGTGAATAACTTGGTTGTCTTTTTGACATTATTTCTCTTTAGAAAGTATTTTCTTTAAGAACTCCCCTGTATAACTTTCTTTGATTTTAGATACTTCCTCAGGGGTACCGGTCGCAATTACATTACCACCAAACTTACCACCTTCTGGCCCTAAATCAATAATATAATCAGCTTGTTTAATTACATCTAAATTATGTTCAATTACAATAACAGTATCGCCATTATCTACAATGCGATTTAAAACTTCTAATAATTTTTTAATATCATCAGTATGAAGACCCGTTGTCGGTTCATCTAAAATAAAGACTGATTTACCAGTAGCTTTCTTTTGAAGTTCCTTAGCGAGTTTTACTCTTCCGGCTTCCCCACCAGATAAAGTTGGAGCTCCTTGACCTAATTTAATATAAGAAAGACCAACTTCATTCATAACTTTTAACTTATCATAAACTTTAGGGATATTTTCAAAGAATGGCAATGCTTCACTTACGCGCATATCTAAAACATCAGCAATACTTTTACCTTTAAATTTAACATCTAAAGTTTCTCTATTATATCTCTTGCCACCACAAACATCACAAGGAACATAAACATCAGGTAAAAAGTGCATTTCAATTTTTTTAACACCATCACCCCAGCAGGCTTCACATCTTCCTCCTTTAACGTTGAAAGAGAAACGTCCTTTATCATAACCTCTAATTTTTGATTCTTTCATGTTAGCAAAAACATCTCTAATATCATCAAAGACGCCAACATAAGTGGCGGGATTACTTCTTGGAGTTCGACCAATTGCATCTTGACTAATATTAACTACTTTATCAACATTTTCTAATCCTTTAATTTCTTTACATTTTCCGGGAATATCTTTAGAATTATAAATTTCTTTATGTAAAGTTTTATATAATATTTCATTAACTAAAGTTGATTTACCACTTCCGGAAACACCCGTTACGACAATAAACTTATTTAAAGGAAATTTAACATTAATATTATTTAAATTATTTTCTTTAGCTCCTTTAACTTCTAAATACAAGCCATTCCCTTTCCGATGTTTCTTCGGTATTTCAATTTTTTCTTTACCCGATAGATAACGCCCAGTTAAACTCTTTTCATTCTTCATAACTTCTTCCGGAGTACCAGCAGCCACAATATAACCACCAGCATCCCCTGCCCCGGGACCAATATCTACTAAATAATCGGCCGCCAGCATAGTATCTGTATCATGTTCAACGACAATTAAAGTATTACCTAAATCCCGCATTTCTTTTAGGGAATTAATTAATTTTTCATTATCTCTTTGATGGAGCCCAATTGATGGCTCATCTAAAACATATAACACGCCCGATAATTTACTACCAATTTGGGTCGCTAGTCTAATTCTTTGGGCTTCCCCACCGGATAGAGTTGCCGCACTTCTGGATAAGGTTAAATAACTAAGACCGACATTAATTAAAAAATCTAAACGCGCTAGTATTTCTTTAATTAATAAATTACTAATTTCGGCTTCTTCATTAGTTAATTTTAGATTTTGGAGAAAATCTCTTAACTCATCAATAGCCATCTCCGTCATATCATAAATGTTTTTCTTATTTATTTTAACAGCTAAAATCTCCTCTTTTAATCTTGTTCCATGACAATGATTACATAAAGATTCTACCATGAATCCTTCAATCCATTCTCTAATCCAAGAGCTATTAGTTTCTAAATATCTTCTTTCTAAATTATTAACAATTCCTTCATAACGTGATTTAGTATCTCTGGTACTACCATTTTTCGCCACATAATGAAAATCCATAACATCTTTAGTACCATATAAAACGATATCTAAATCACTTCTTTTCATATCTTTAACGGGAATATCTAAATCAATATTATAATGATCCGCCACCGTACTTAAACTACTCATATACATATTATTATCTAAGTTAATGGCCACAATGGCACCTTTATTAATACTTTTATTTTTATCCGGAATTAGTAAATCTTCACTAATTTTAAGTTTAGTTCCTAACCCCTTACATTCTTCACAAGCTCCATATGGAGAGTTAAAAGAAAACATTCTTGGTTCTAGTTTACTAATAGAAAAGTTACAATAAGGACAAGCATAATTTTCACTCATCAATAATTCTTCTTCATTATTAATTCTAATAATGACTAAACCATTTGCCATTTTGCAACTAGTTTCTAAAGCCTCAAAAATCCGACTTCTTTCCTCACTACTAACTGGTAATTTATCAATTAAAACATAAATATCATCTTTAATATTCTTTTCTAAAGTTATTTCATCAGTGGCATTATATAATGTACCATTGACTTTAATTTTCGTAAATCCTTGACTTCTTAAATCATCAATTAAATCTTTATGCGTTCCCTTTTCTCCTCTGACAACGGGAGCATATATTTCTATCTTTGTTCCTTCTTCAAAGTTTAAAACTTTATTCGTCATTTCTTCAATACTTTGACTTTTGATTGGTATTTTATGAATAGGACAATAAGGAATACCAATACGAGCAAAAAGTAATCTTAAATAATCATATAGTTCGGTTATAGTTCCCACGGTAGAACGCGGATTCTTATTGGTTGTTTTTTGATCAATTGAAATACTGGGCGATAATCCTTCAATGGAATCAACATCAGGTTTATCTCCCGAACCAATAAATTGACGAGCATAAGCCGATAAACTTTCTATATATCTTCTTTCTCCTTCAGCATAGATAGTATCAAAAGCTAAACTACTCTTACCGCTTCCCGAAACACCCGTCATGACAATTAACTTATTCTTAGGTAATTCTAAATCAATATTTTTTAAATTATTTTCTCTTGCTCCTCTTATAACAATCTTATCCATTTTTATCACCAACCAAACTATATTTTAATCTAATTTTAAAAAAATACAAGCACTAATAATATATCAAACATTTGTATTATTTTCAAGCCTAAATCATCAAATTATGCAAAAAGGCACTTAATTTTAGTGCCTCGCATCCGTAGAGTAAACCTCTACACTATTATTATTTCCTCTTTAAATTTTTTTATACTATCTTTTTCTTATTAATCTTTGATAATAAGGAGTTGTATATTTAGGAGTACCTAATTCAAAATGACTAACTCCTTCTTCTTTCACATAATTAATGCCACTACTTTTTATTTTTTCTTCATCATAACTAATAATGCCATCACTAGGAATACCTAATAATAAATAATTCATATAAGCAAGATAATTAGCTAATTTATTTTTACTATTAACTTCGATTAAATTACTACCCGTAAAAGTTATTTTATCTAAATCCGCCACATCTTCTAAATTAGGAAAACCATTTTTCATAAGGCGCATATAACCAAAATCATCATTAACCATTAATTTAGAAATTAAATAAATCATCTTTTCGGGCAAAAACATATCTTTTTTTGCTTCTTCCCATTTCTCTCTTTGAAGTAAAGGAACACCAAATATTGGCGCATGAAGAGCTAAAACTTCTTTAACTCTCGGACTTTTACTTAATAAAGTCCCGATCATTCCGCCATTACTTATCCCCATTATCGTAACATTTTCTAAATTAAGAATATTTAAAACATTTTCTAAGCTTTTAGCAAATACTTCATCAGAAATAACACTTTTATTATTTAATCTAATAGGATAATCATAAATAAAAATATAAGGTGTATGAACTTCATCATCATATTCAAAAAAATTTTGATATTGATAACAACTATTCTTATGTAATCCGGTTGTACTTTCAACAAATTGAGTTTTATGCCCCATTTGCCCACAGATAAAAATAATTGGTTCTAAATCTTTTTTGCCATCTTCCGCAACTCTTACTAATTTATAGAAAGAATGATTACAAACTATTTCCATATTTTTTGGATCTAATTTTTTTAACATAACTTTTCCCCCTTAGAAGTTAAAAATATTATAATAAATATTTTACAAAAGTCAACTACTTATTAACTTTAACAAATCGTACTGTTTTCATACTTTGAGTAGTAGTAGGTTTATCATTACTATCAGTTCGTACCTTGGATATTTCTAAGATGCTATCATAACCAGCGATTACTTTACCAAAAGCCGCATAATTACCATCTAAATAACCAATTTTATCATTACTATTAACACAGATAAAGAACTGACTACTTGCACTATTTAAATCATCTTTGGTATCCGGATTATTATCATCACTTCTGGCCATCGATAAAACACCTTCTTCATGTTTTAGAGAATTATCAAAACCATTTTCGGCAAATTCGCCTTTAATATTTTCATCACTTCCCCCATAACCAGTACCTGTTGGATCCCCAGTTTGAATCATAAAATCGGCAATTACGCGATGAAAAATAATGTTATCATAAAATTTTTCTTGAACTAACTTTTGAAAATTGGCAACTGTTTCTGGCGCAATATCAGGATATAATTCCGCAATTATTACTTCATTTTTGTTCGTAACTATTTTTACATAATTAGTTACTTCTTCCGTTTCTTCATAAGTATAGCCTTCAATTTGGCCGGAAGTTAAATCTTTATTACTACCACAGCCAGTAATTAAAAATAAACAAATCAATAAACTTAAAATAATTCTTTTCAATTTAATCATCCTTTTCTTTCAAAAATTTTTTTAATAAAAATGTTAAGAAATATGGAAAGGTATAAAATTTACCATTAAAACCAATATTTTTATTACACAATTTTATTCCATATTTTATATCCTCAAAATTATTGCTCTCAATCAATTTATTTAAAGATATCGTCGCATTATCATTAGCCTTAACTTCTACCGGAATTAAAGAATCGGCATCTCTAACAAAAAAATCCATTTCAATTGTACCTTTCTCATTTTTGTAAAAATACAATTTATAACCAGCTTTGACTAACATATCACTAATAATATTTTCATATATAGCTCCCTTATAGGTATTAAAATTTTGATTTTTTCTTAAATCGTCTTGAACTTCATCATCTAAAGAAGCAATAAGTAATCCTGTGTCACTAAAATATAAACGATAATTATCAGGATTATAATTTCCTCCCAAAGGAAGTGAACAATCTTCTAGGCAATATGATATATTAACTATTCCCGCTGAAGAAAGCCATTCAGCAACACCATTATATTCCCTTTTTCGAGCACCATTTGCTATTTTAGAAATTTGAAATTTCTTATTTTCATTTCCTAAAAAGACAGGTATTTTACGATAAGCATTTAAGATTCTCGCTTTATCAAGGCCTACCGCATATTTAGCTATATCTTCTTCATAATCTAATAAAATTTGTTTTTGCATTGATAAAATGCCACTAAAATTTTTATTTTCAATATATTTTGCTACAATGGCAGGCATGCCTCCTAAAATCATATAATCTTTAAAATTTAGAAGCATGACATTGTATTCAGTTTCACTAAGAAGGATATTATTAAGCATATGTTTATATAAATCATCTATTTGTTGTGCACTATAACCTTTCGCCCACAAAAATTCCTCAAAATCTAAAGAATACATGGTATAATCTTGCTTGTTACCAACACTATTTGATTCAATTTCTTCATAATTTATTTCCATCATTGATCCAGAAGCAATAACATCAAATCTTTTATCTAAATTAAAGGCTTTTAAAGAAGTCGCAGCATTAGGGCAATCCTGGATTTCATCAAAAAAGATTAAAGTTTCACCCGGAATAAATTCAAAATTATTATTAATCATGGATATATTATGTAAAATACTATCTACTTCAAAGCCATTTGCAAATATGGTTTTATATTCAGACTGCAAAACAAAATTAATTTCCACAAAGTATTTGTAATTGTTTTTTGCAAAATTTTCAATAGCATCTGTTTTACCTATTTGTCTAGCACCTTTTACAATTAAAGGTAATTTATCGAGACTATTTTTCCAATTTACTAAAAATTCATCTATTTTCCTTTTTAATCTAGGCATTATGTCATCTCTAGTTATATATTATCACAAAATTCCGGCCATTTCAATCAAATTTTACACAAAATTCCGGCCGTTTTTGAACAAAATTACACGTTTTTCCAAACATTCACAAAAAAAGATTAATTATTTCATTAACTAATCTTTAGAATTATTATTTTTCTTTTTGATTTTAACCGCGGTTCCATAAGCAATTATTTCGGCAGCTCCACCCATTACTGCCGAAGAACCATAACGCACATTAATAACAGCATCGGCCCCTAGGCTTTCGGCTTCATCAACCATTCTTTTAGTGGCCATTTTTCTGGCTAAACTTATCATATCTGTATAACTAACTATTTCCCCACCCACAATGGTTTTAAGTCCCGCCATAAAATCACGACCAATATTTTTGGATTGAACTATTTGCCCTTTAACAAGTCCTAGAACTTCTATCTCTTCTCCAGGAAGATAATCAATATTTACTAGCTTCATCTTCTTCACCTCCTACAATTTCTTTTATCCTTAAAATTAAATTATATGTAACAGCTATAACTGGCAAACCTAATATCATGATTAAAAAGATAAACAAAGGCCAAGGACATTTTTCGGCTTCCGTAATTTGGAAATAAATGATAATTCCTAATAAGAAGATAAAAATAAAACTAAATATAAAACTAGCTAATATGGCCCCTCTAATTCTTTTACCTTTACTAGGTAATTCACTATTCATTGTAAATCGCTCCCTTTTATTTAAAATATTAATTTCTTGAAAATATTTTTCCACATCTAAGTTAGTATATGTATCATTTTGTTTAACTATCTCTTCACAAATATTAATAACTTTTTCATAATTGCCTTTTAAATTCTCTATTTTCTTAATCCGATCTTTTAAACAGTCTTGTAAGGATAATTTATTTTCATTCAAAAGTTGTAATTCTTTAATCGGTACATCTAATTCTCTTAAAAATTTAATAATTTTTAGCTTTTTAATATCATCTTCATCATAATACCGATAATCATTATCTTTTCTCTTCGGATTTAATAAATGATTTTCTTCATAATAACGAATACTTTTTTTAGAAAGTCCGACAATATTTTCCACTTCATTAATAAGCATATTTTTTCCTCCTAAAAATAATATAAACTATTCCCTAAGGTTAAAGTCAAGATTTTTTTATCTAAAAAAGCAATCTTTAAAAAATAGACTGCTATTTTATATATTGATGTTAAAATATTTTAAATATTTATTATTATTTTTCTTTAAATTTTCTAGGGTATGATTATAAAATTCTTGAAAATACTCATTTTTATTAAGCTTATCATCATAAAATTTTGCTTTAATTACCGCATCATATTTATCAATAAAATAGCTAAATTGGGCCTCATTAGTCTCTTGAGCATCAAATTCTTGCCATAAAGCAAAATAATAATTTACTAATTTTTCATCTAATAACTTTAGAATTTCCCTAACCGCCTTTATCTCATCTTTCTTTTTTTCCTCATAATCAGGTTCAACCATGGATATATCACCAATAATAATTTCTCCTATTTCATGAATTAGAAGCATCTCCATAACTTTTTCTATAGATACTTCTTTAATATTATTTTTTCTAATAATTAAATTAGCTAACAAGATAGTTTGTAAAGTATGATCAGCATCACTTTCTTTTCTATCTACGGGAACACTCCGCATTAACCATCCTTTTCTTAAAACATTTTCTAATTCAACAAACTTGTAATAAAAATCTAAAATATCTTTCATTATACTCCCGCCTTTACTTTAATAGCCCCTTTATCACATTTATTTCCCCAGGCATCAATAAGTTCGCCATCTTTATAAACGCAAATTCGCTCACAATTATTGGCGCATCCCTTGCATTCAATTCCTTTAGTTTCAAAAACCACATCTTCAATATTGAAATCAAACTTAGTTTCCGGAGCTTTCTTGGAAAGAATGGCTACTCCTAAAGCCCCCATTAAATGGGAATTAGGGTCAACAATTATTTTTTCGCCGGTTGCTTCTTCAAAAGCTTTAATAACCCCAACATTTTTGGATACTCCTCCTTGGAAAACAATCGGGGCACTAATCTTTTTGCCTTTACCCACATTATTTAAATAGTTATTAACAACGGCTTTGCATAAACCCGCAATTATGTCTTCTTTTTTATGTCCTATTTGGGCCTTATGAACTAAATCGCTTTCCGCAAACACGGTACAACGGGCCGCAATATTAGTTGGCTTTTTACTCTTTAAGGCCATTTCGCCAAATTCTTCCACTTCTAAGCCTAATCTTTTGGATTGACTAGATAAGAAAGAACCCGTCCCCGCCGCACATAAAGTATTCATGGCATAATCTGTTACTATACTATGGTCAATGATAATTATTTTCGAATCTTGGCCACCAATTTCAAAAATAGTATGAACATCAGGATACAAGGATAAAGTTCCAATAGCATGAGCAGTTATTTCATTTTTAACAATATTCGCTCCCAAAATAACCCCAATTAATTTTCGAGCTGAGCCAGTAGTTCCTACTCCTACTACTTGATATTTCTTTTCATTAAATTGGCTTTTTAAAATGCCAATTAATCTTTTAACAGCGCCGATTGGATCTCCCTCTGTCCAAATATATTCACTAGCCAATATTTTATTATCTTCATCAATTATTATTCCTTTGGTAGATATTGAACCAATATCTACACCCATATAAGCTTTTTTCATTTTACTTTATCTTCCTTTCGCATCATTATCATATCGTAAAAAGCTTCAATTCGTGTATTAATTCCCACATCACTCGTTTGGGTATCAAAGCTAAAATAGATAATCGGAATTTTATAGTCTTCACTAATTCTTTGAAGAACCGGCATCGTATCTATTTCTGGTGTACACCCAAAACTTTTTACATGAATAATCCCATCAAAGCCTTCCTTAGCATAATCTAAAGCCTTATTAATGGTATACATCGAAGTTGCTCCCATATCATATTTGGCATAATGCTTAATGCTTTGTTTAATCTCTTTAACATAATTATGAAAAATACTATTAGAAACATTCATCCATCTTTCAATAACTATTCCTTTTTTAGCTAGTTCCTTTTCCATATAGTGATTACTATACTCATCCATAATCGTATAATATTCACCCACAATGCCCACTCTTAAAGGATTTTTCGGTTTATCAACTTCTAATTTTTTAAATTTACTCATATAAAGTTTAGTTAATAAATTTAATTCTTTTTTATCATTAATTTCTTTTAAATCTTCTAAAAAGTCCCGGTGTAATTTATCAAAAGATCCTTCTTCTTTTTCAAATCCCACATTCTCTCTAATGTAGTCTTCTACTTTATCAATCGCTTCCACCATTTTGACCGCCAGCAAGACAGCCGATGTAATTTTTTTAATATTCAAATTCGGCGTTATTTTCTTAAACTCTTCATAAAAAGTTAAGGGTTTGGCAAAATCCGCATTAGCCATATTAACAAATTTCACATCATAACCTAAATCTTTTAAAATTTGTTCATGAATTTCCCCATAATAATTAAGCCGGCAAGCTCCTCCTACTTGGATTAAGGTATTAGCTCCTGCTTCAATGGCTTCAATGTAACCTCCTAATTGATACTTAAAAGGTGTACAAACGAAATCAGGAGAATTTTTGGCTCCAATCTCTAAAGTTTTTTTGGTAATGGGTGGCGAATCTACATAATCAACCCCACAACCATTCACAATAATATGTCTTACGGCTACATTATAAGAGCCAAACCTTGGAAAATTAACTTTTACTTTACTCATGAATGCCACCTTCTTTTTGCAAATTTAAAATATCCACAAAACTTTCGATTCTTGTTTCCATTCCTGCAGTTCCTTCTTGACCATCTAAAATTAAATTAATAATTGGTTTACCCTTTAATCTTCTTAAAATCATTTCGTTAACTAAAGAATCTGGTCCACAAGGAAAAGAAGAAACCAAAATAATACCATCAACTTTTTCTTTATACAAGGATATTGCTCCCACTAATTCTTTATTAAAAGTCCAAGGCAAAGTACCACTAATTTTCTTTGCTCTATCCCGAGCTTTTTTCTCATCAACAACACAAGCCAAAATAGCTTCACAACCTAATTCATTTAAAGTATCCATAATAGGTTTACCAATATATTCATCATAAATATTATAAGGATGCGATACTACTAATATTTTTAATTTATCACTATCAAGTAAATTATTTTGATTGTTTAGATCAATCATCTTAGCGGTTTTCTCTGCTTGTTTCGCAATATAATATGCTTTTAAAACTTGAACCTTTTTCTTCCCTAAAAATTTTCCCATTTTTAAGAAAGCCTTTAATTCAGTATCTTTATTTAAAATATCAATACTATAATATAATATCTTTAAATTCTTTTCCCTGTAGATATTATTAATAACATCGTATATAGCTTGGAATTTTGAACAAACCGTTTCTTTATGACTTCCCAAAGTAGCTACTCTAGGAATAAAAATATAATCACATTTATCAATCAAATAATCGACATGACCAGTGAATATTTTACTAGAAAGACAAGACTCATCCATGGCATGAGCTTCTCCCCTTTTAATAATATCTTTATTGGTTTCAGGACTGACAATATAGTCAATTCCCAGTTCTTCAAAAAAGGTTTCCCATAAAACATGATATTTATAATATAAAAACGCTCTTGGAATACCTACTTTCATAAATTGTCACCTTGTATAATATAGTTAGTTCTTATTTAAAGGACTAACATATTATATCCTTTCTATTTAAATTTTTTATATTTTTGATATAATATGTTCCGACACTGTGGACTTTTCTGAACTCACCTTATAGCTTAGACTATTCTAGTAGAGATTAATGCCACAGTTTTATTTTTAATTGGTTATAAGTTGGATAAAGCTTGACTTTTCATCTCCAGCAAGGTTACAAGAAATAGAACTATGTGGAACACATGTGTCAAAAATATTTTTTAGATTGGAGTTGATTTTATGTATTATATCGGTTTTGATATCGCTAAAGAAAATCATTATGCATCTATTGCTAATTCTAATGGTGAAATAATCCAAGAAGCTT
The DNA here is from genome assembly GCA_947627925.1 of uncultured Bacilli bacterium. GTDB lineage: Bacteria > Bacillota_I > Bacilli_A > RF39 > UBA660 > SIG200. Next base: position 11,075 of record CANQXW010000016.1, read on the forward strand.
TTTTAGTCAAAAATTCTATCAATGGTTTTAACTATTTTATGGATAAGTTAAAAGAGAAAAATATCAATGTTTCTGATTGCCTAGTTGGTATGGAATCTACTGGTCATTATGGAGAAAATTTAATTCAATTTCTTCATAATAATGGTTTTAAAATTGCCGTTATTAATCCCATTCAAACTGATGCTTTAAGAAATAGTAATATTAGAAAAACTAAAACTGATAAAATTGATACTTATTTAATTATTCAATCTCTTTTTCTTAAACATTATACTCCTTTTGTTGCTAAAGATATTAAAATTTTAGAACTTAGAAGTTTATGTAGACATAGAGATGATGTTCTTAAATATCGTTCAAAATTAAAAATTCGTTTAGTTGCTTTCGTTGATCAACTTTTTCCAGAATTAAATCTAATTTTTAATTCTATTCATTTAAAAAGTTGTTACGCTTTACTTTCTTCTTATCCTTCTCCTAAAGATATTGCTTCTACTCGTGTTGATGCCATTGCTAATCTTTTACATAAAGCTTCTAAAGGGCATTTCTCTATTGATAAAGCTCAAAAATTAAAAGAACTAGCTAAATCTTCTATTGGTGTCAACAACTCCTCACTTTCAATTCAAATCAAACATTCTCTTAAACAAATTGAATTACTGGATGATCAACTTAAGGAACTTGATTGTAAAATCAAAGAAATGATGGATGAATTAAATTCTGTTATTTTAACTATTCCTGGCATTTCTTATACCTTAGGTTCTATCATTCTAAGTGAGATTGGCAACATAGACAAATTTGCTAGCCCTACCAAGCTTCTTGCTTTTGAAGGCTTAGATCCCTCAGTTAAACAATCTGGTAATTTTAATTCTACTATTGTTAAAATGTCTAAACGTGGTTCTAAGCTTCTTCGTTACGCATTGCTTCGAGCTTCTGGATTAATTATTTGGAATTCAGAAACTTTCAATGCATATTATACCAAAAAACTTGCTCAAGGTAAAACCCATAATAATGCAGTATGTCATGTTGCTCATAAACTTACTAGAGTTATTTTTTATATGCTTAAAGAAAATGTTGAATTCAAAGAGCAATTTGAAAATTAATTTTATGCCGAGAAAACTTATTGGCAATAGGCAATTCAAATACGCAATACTATGCTTCAATCAGTAGTTTACTGATTGAAGCAGCAAAACTAAAGTATTTGAATTGGGATCCAATTGTCAATAAGGAAATTGGAATAAATTTAATTTTCTTATTTGACCAAATTTTTTATTATCGACGATTTGGTCTTTTCGTCATGCCAACTTTTACTATTTCATCTCATATTTCAAAAATGTTCAATTTTATATTGACACATTATAGTTGGTCTCTTAAATATATCATTAATATAATAACATATTTTTAAGATAACTTGTAGCATTCTCAACTAAAAAAATAAAAGCACTAACCTTATGTATAGTGCTATTAAATTAGAGTACTCCACTCATATAATTTTTAAAAATACATTTTTTATTTTAATATTCTTTTCTTGATTAATAATTCAATATCTTATCTCTTTTGATTTTTTATAGACAATTTTGCAATAAACTCTGAAAGTGTTGATTGATTGGAATTATATATGTTTAAATCATCTAAAGTATTAACGCCTATAACTGCTGCGCCTTGTAAATCTTTAGCAATTTCTAAATAATCTAAACCTTCTAATTTTGCCATATAAGCAGCTTTTAATACTTTAACATAATAACAATATCTTTCAAATGATAAGCCACTATTTTGAACTGTTTTTTTCATGTATCCAAAAACCTCTGGTGCCTTTATTTCTGACTCTTCTAAATATTGGCGAGCTCTATCAGCGACAATTTCTTCAATTTTTTCTTTATATACATTATACTTATCTTGTTTATCAGGATCATCTACAATAACGTTTGCAGTATTTAAAGCAATTGCAAGTTCACTAGCTATTTTGGTTAAACCATTTTTTACTAAAGATTCCATTACATTATAATATTTTTCAAACTGATTAAAACTAAGATTATCCATTGCAATTTCAGTTAATATCCTATTTAATTCACTTATTAATAATTTGCTTAAAACTATCTTATTTAATTGGCTTTTTCCTTCAGATTCCCTTTTAGATACCATATTACCATCTCCTCAAATTCATTTTAACACATTATTTCTAAATTTTTAAAAATTTAGAAATTTCGTGCTTTTTGTTGTGCATATAATATCACAAAAATTTATGATTTGCAAATCTTAAAATGTCATAAACAAAATATATTACATAAAAAGCCCAAAAAATTATATAATTTGACAAAAGTGAAAAAAATGAATGTTTTAAAATTATTTTATTTTGGTAGCCTTTAACATTAAAAATACTCTAAATAGGGATAAATTAATCATAACATATATTTATTAATTAAATAATAAATGGTAAAATTGAACTATAAAGGATGATGATTATGAAAAAGCTAAAAGAATTTAAAACAATTATTAATTTAGCCAAAGAAAATAAATTGAAGTTAATAATTTTTTCTTTAGGTATTTTAATCAGTGGTTTTTCTTCTATGCTTACCGGAATTTTAAATGGTAAAGCTGTTGAAGAAATTACTAATTTTAATTTAAAAAATGCCATTATCTTTTTATTAATATATTTATTTTCCCAATTATTCTTTAACGTTATTCAACGTTTTTCCATCACAGGTATTCAAAAGTGGGAAATTGAACTAACTAGGAAAATTAATTATCTAACTTATGAAAAAACATTAGCTCTACCGGCTTATGCTTTTGAAGAAAAAACAAGTGGTGAATTTATCAACCGAATTACTAATGATTCTTCTGTAATTATCAATTCTTTTGATTCCCTTATTTCTCTGGCTTCTAATTTTTTAGCTTCTTTCATAATTTTAATTTATATTTTCTTTAATTCCCCTCTAGTAGCTTTGGAAATTATTGTATTTATCATCGTCTTTGGTTTATTTGTGAATTATTTTCAACCCAAACTTGAAAAAGCTCATAAAGAGCGAAAAAAGATTAACGACATGGGCATTACCCAAATCAATGAATCAGTTAGAGGAATTAGAGAAATTAAAACTTTAGGAATTAAAAATTCTTTATTCAAAAATTTAAAAAGTTTAATTGATAAAGCTATTAATAAATCATTTGAAGAAATCAATCTATATACTTTATATGATTTAATTGGCATCATTTTAAAATCAATTTTAGAAGTTGGAACCTTTATTACTTGTGCCATCCTTTTATATTATGGTCATATTAGTTTAACCTTCTTCATTGCGATTACTTATTATATCTATCGTTATACTTGGATTATTGAAAATTTAACTGCCTTCACCAAAACCTATAATGAGGCTAAAGTAGCTCTTTCAAGAATAAATGAAATTTTAGAGAACAAGTTATATGATGATGTTATTTTTGGAAATACTAGCCTTTTAAATTGTAAAGGAGTTATTACGTTTTCGAACGTTACCTTTGCTTATCCTAATGAAAGTGATACCTTAAAAGATTTTAATATTACCTTTGAGCCTCATAAAAAAATTGGAATCGTTGGCAAAAGCGGTCAAGGGAAAACAACTATTTTTAATCTTCTCACTAGAGTCTTTGACCCAAATGAAGGAAAAATATTACTTGATGATGTCGATATCAAAGATTTAACGGAAGAAAGTTTAAGAAAAAATATTTCCATTATTAGACAAGATCCCTTTTTATTTAATAAAACTATTCGCGAAAACTTTAAGTTAATAAAAGAGAATATAACTCTAAAAGAAATTAGACAATATACAAAAATGGCTTACATTGATGATTATATCATGACTCTTCCCAAAAAGTATGACACTATTTTAGGGGAAGGCGGCGTTAATTTATCTGGTGGCCAAAAGCAAAGACTAGCAATTGCTAGAGCCTTAGCTAAAAAAAGCCAAGTTATTCTTTTTGATGAAGCAACCAGTAGTTTAGATAACGAATCCCAAAATTATATTAAAAAAGTTATTGATGAACTCGTTATTGATCACACCATTATCATTGTGGCTCATCGTCTTTCAACTATTAAAGATGCCGATGTAATTTATGTTATTGATGATGGTCAAATCAAAGATTATGGTACCCATCAAGAATTAATGAAAAAATCATCTATTTATAAACGACTTTATAATAGCGAAGAAAAATAAGAGGACTAAACCTCTTATCTTCCACTTGTTTTGTTATAATAATCTTCAATACTTATAACTTTAGGATTTTCTTGTAAAAATACGGCAATATCTTCAAAAGCTAAAGCTACAGTACTTAAAGCGGCAAATTCTTTTTGGTAACTTTCTGCTTCTTCCCTAGAATTAAAAACCACTTTAGCATTTAGTAAAGCATGAGCAAGTGCTATATAATCAACATCTTTTACACTTCTAGCAATTAATTTTTTTAAAACTAATATATGATTATGCCATTCGCTATATTTTACTAAAGATAATGTTGTACTTTGCATCATCCTATCTGTTGCTACATCTAATAAACTATTATTAGCCATTTATAAACCCTCTTTCTTTGTGAAGATTTATTATACACAATTTTTTTAATTACGCAAGTATTTTATAGCCAAAACATAAATAAATAATAAATCTGATAATAAATGTAACCCAAGATGCTATAGTTGGAAAAAGTATCTTTATGCAAAAAGAAAGTAAGTAAATTATAAACGATACTTATCACAATAAAAGTAATTAGAAGTTTTTTAATTTCTAAAGATAATTTTTTATTTTTTAAAAGAGATAAAATAACAATGACTGTACTTAAACTTAAAAGCCAACCAAAATCCGCTAAATAGCGAGGTAGTATTCCTGCCATTTCGGTATCAGCAATAATAATTAATAAAGAAGAAATAACGGCAATAAAACAAAGAGAAAATAATTCTTTGTTATTAATTTGCTTTTTAAATTTATAAAAGAATAAGCCTAAAATACAAATTAAATTAATAAATAAGAATCCCCCATACATTGACTCATAAATAGTTACCCCTACATAAGAGATATTAAGAGGTTCAAAAGTTGATACACCGGATAAAACCAATTCTTCAGGCAAAGCTTTAATAAATGGAAATTTTAAGATAATTTGACCCGGAGCTAAAAGAAAATAATATAGTCCCGTAAATATCCGATCAAACCTAAATCCTCTTTTCGTCATATCATTGGTGGTTAAATTATAATTGGCCCCAAAATCAAAGATGCTACCAAAACGACTATAATTATAATACATTAATAAAGAAGCAACAATGATATAAGGAAAACATAACCAAAATGTTTCTTTGATACTTTTTTTACTAAATAGTTCTCTTTTTTTAAAGACATAATCCCAAAATAGAGGAATAGCAAAGAAACTTCCTAATAATAATTGGGGACGACATCCCGCCACTAAAGCCATACATAAACTACCTAAACCTAAATATTTAGAATCTAAATCTTTCATGGTAGCTTTTAGCCAAAAAGACAAACCTAAAAGGGAGAAAGATAGGCCATAAACAATCGGCATGTTATAGAATGTTGGCTCTCCCGCAAAAGTAATTAAACCACTAGAAACTAAAAAGAAGATACTTAAAATGACATACCACATATAGGAAGCCTTCGGAAAATACTTAGTCAGAATTTGTTTCATAAAGTAGAAAGAAACACTTATTAAAAAGATAAGACCAATACTCATAGCTAAATAATTAGGTAAATCTGAATGGGTTATTAAATGACAAGGTAAATAAGTTAAAAGACAAGGAACAATCCCAAAATAAGAATAATATTTACCATTATAATAAGAATAATCCCAATAATAATCTTTATATCTTCTTAATATAATATCTCGATAATTAGTATCATAAGGATTATCTAAATCTAATAATTTATCACTAACTTTTAAATCTAAATAGAATTTCCCTTTACTTAAAGATTTAGCTAAATTCTTATATTGGGAATATTGACTAGTTTGAGTATCATTATAACTTTTAGAATTTAGAAGTGTACTAAAACATAAGATTCCACTCAAAATACCAATAATAACTAAAGTTATTAATGATGATTTTTTAAAATCATGTTTTAAATTATATAAATTATTTTTAGGATTTATAAGGAAAATTAAAAAGATAAATAATAATACCATAATTAATCTTAAATTATTAATTAATAAAGGAACTTCTTTGTTAATCATAATTTTATCTATTTTAAAATTACCATTACTATTTAAAATATTAATTTTTAAATTGCCAACTCGTCCTGAAGGATTAATTTTGATATAATGACTACTTAAAATATCAGAAACATAATGTCTTTCTTCACTAGTAACATATAATTTATTAGCTTCATCAGTAAATGCAACTTCATAATCCATAAATAAAAGATCATTACTTTTAAAATCCAAATATAAATTATCCATCTTTTTATCAATATTATATATTTCGATATAAGCATTTTCTTTATCCACAATACGACATACATCAGTACATTCTATACCTTCACTAAGATTATAATGGATTAAATCATTAGTTCCTTTAAACATTAATGATTCATAATGGCGGAAATTAAAAATGGTTACTTCTAAAATACTAGCAACTAATAAAGATACCATAAGGCATTTAAAAATAGTTTTTAAATAAATATTTTTAATGTAATCTTTTTTTAATAAATAATAAAATATAATACTTAAACCTATAAATATAATTATCATTTTAATCCTCACCTTATTAGTTAAGTTCTTCAATAATTATAATGGAACTTAAAAGTTATTGCAATATTTCTCAAGGAATTTATGAATAAAAAAATGAGTTTTATTTAAAACCCATTATTTGATTTCGATTAATTCATAATCTGTTGTGCCAATACCTAAGCTTTCTGCTACTTCAATAGTATAGTGACCATTTCTGGAATTAATTCTTTCTAGTAAATGATCTTTACCAGGATCATTAGAATTTTTAACTAAATCAATGCAAGCTTCATCAATAGCTACAGGATCTAATGAGGCTAAAATACCGATATCTTGCATACAAGGATCTTCAGCCACATCACAGCAATCACAATCTACTGACATATTGCACATAACATTGATATATGCCATATTATCTTTAAAATAATTAACAACTGAAGAAGCTGCATCTGCCATTGCTTCTAAGAATTTATTTTGTTCCGCTCTAAACATATCTTCATATGAAGCATTCTCTTTACCATGACAATGAATATATCTTTTTCCATAACTAGAGGCAAGACCAATTGATAATTGTTTTAAAGCTCCTCCGTAGCCACCCATTGGATGTCCTTTGAAATGTGAAAGAACTAACATTGAATCATAATTAGCCATCTTTTTACCAACATAATTCTTCTTTATAGCTTTCCCATTAGGAATATCTAAAACCATATCTTCTTCACTATCTAAAATATCAACATTAAATAGTTCACTAAATCCATGTTCCTTCATTAATTCCGTATGCTTTTCAGTTGTATTTCTGGCTCCTTCATATGCCGTATTGCATTCAACAATCGTACCCTTTAAATGTTCTACAATTGGTTTCATAAATTCAGGCCGAAGATAATTTTGATTACCTCTTTCTCCAGAATGTACCTTAATGGCTACTTTGCCTTTTAATTCTTTTCCTAACTCTTCAAATATTTTCACTACATTTTCAGGAGTTATTTCTCTTATAAAATATACTTTTGCTTTTTCCATTTTTATCATCCTTTCTTATTTTATATTTTTTATTTCTAAATATTCTCCCGGAACATCTACTTTTAATTTATCATATTCTTCTTTTAAATATTCCATAAACTTCCGATTAATATTAAATTGACTTTCCGGACTACATTCGATCATTACCTTATAGTAATATTTATTTCCTTCAATTTTTTCTATTCCGAGCATTTCTATATCTTTTTTAACATCACTAATTTTTAATAACTTTTTATTTACTTTTTCTAAAATACCCTCTAATTCTTTTAAAGAAATTTCTTTATATATCGGTATTTCTAAAAAAAGCATATTATTATACATACTATGATTAATAACACTTGTTATCAAAGAGTTATTAATAATTAATACTTCACCACTATAAGCTTTTAACTTTGTTGTTTGTAATCCTAGTTCAATTACTTCACCCCGAAAGCCATTAATCGTTACCACATCACCTTGGACATAATGATTATCAAAAATAATCATGATACCTGATAATAAATTTTTAAGCGTATCTTGAAAAGCTAAACCAATGATAGCTCCCACTATTCCTAAAGAGGCAATTAAACTAGTAGTTTCGACACCATAAACATTTAAAATTGCTAAAACTGTAATAATAGCAATAAAATATTTCAAAATATTTTTAATTAAATTGACAATAGTCTTTTCTCTCTTCTTATGTAAAGCATTACTTTTAAAATGGGGCTTTTTAAGTAATAGAGCATGATCAATTAATTTACTAATTATCCAATAAACCAAAAAGGCTACCAGAACATAAATTATTGGTAAATATACTTTAGGCACTAAAATTTTCTTTAACATGTTATCTCCTTTTCTTTAAAGAAAATAAGCCTTTAAGCTTACTTCTTTTTCTTTTTCGATTTTTTTGGTTTTTCTTTTACTTCTTCTTTTTCGACAGCTTCGCCTTCCATTATTTCATGTTCAATAAATTGTTCGGCTTTTTCGACTTCTTTCTTTATTTCATTAATATCATGAGCATACATAAAATAACTAACAATATCAATAATAGCGTATAACACCATAAATAAACCAATAATAGATAATGCTAAATTAGATTCTAAAACAATGTATAAACCTATACCTACTAAAGCAATACCCATGATTAATAAAGCATAAAATTTACTACTTCTGTCATTCGTATAGAATGTTTGCATAATCTTACTAACACCGGCTACAATTACCCAAATACCTACTATTACTCTTAGTAAAAAAGCAATAGATTCTGATAAGAAGATTAAGACAACTCCTAACACAATCGCCGTAATACCAAAAGCTATTTCATTATAATTAACTACTTGTAATCTTTTGTTTTGAATTAAGTAATTAACTGTTCGATAAGTTCCCATGGCAATTAAAGCAATACCAAATAAATTAGACATTAATTTAACGACACCATCAGGTTCAACAAATAAAATAATTCCAAAAATCAAAAAGACAATGGAACCTAATAAAGATAATGCACTTTGATTTTTCATATTTCCACCTTCTCTAGTTCTATTATACAATTAAATAATTTCATAAGCAATTAAAAAAATGGGGTTATCCTAATTTTTTGATATTAAATTTCTTTTTCGATTGATACCAAATTATAATAACCATTATTTAATTTAAAAGTTAATTTAATATTATTAACAATTGCTTGTTCATTTTCATCATAAAGAACATCACTTACTTTATAGTAATAGCTTAAAGTAGTATCATTTTGTTCTTCTTTAAGATATTCATATACTACTGTGCTTCCTGAACCATAACAAGCACAAATAAAATTATCAGTTAAAGAATTTTCTTCATACTCGTTAAAAATATTATAATCCACATCTTCACCAAATAAATGAGTGTAATTTTCTTTTACTAAATCTTTATTAAGACAAGCACAACTACCATTTATCATATACTCTAAAAAGATGCGAACTTTAAAATCATTATTTAATTCTTTAATATTACTAAAAAATGTTTTATTGTCCCATAGTAAAATAATATTATCGCTTATTTTTCTAATGTCATTTCTATTATTTAATTTTAGATTTTCCCCAAATCCATATATAAATTCTTCTTGTAATTCTTTTTCGTTTATAATTGCTGAAAAATTCAAGTCATTTTTCTCGCAATATGTTTTTAACTCATTATTATATTGAACATTACCAGTATTATATTTACAATATTCATCTTCTACATTATTATTGTTGTTATTTTGATTGTCATTATCATTTTCAAGATTATCTTCAATTACATTATTATTACTAAGAGGTTTATCTTTATCTAAATAATAAGCTCCAGTACCTATGCCAACTCCAACTAATATTAATAATATAACTCCTGCTACCGTTAAAAGAATTTTTTTATTATTTTCAGTCATATTTATTTCCTTCTATCTTTATTTTTATAATAAAGTAGTTTTACTTTAAAATCAATAAATTTATTTTGGTTTTCAAATTGTTGACAATTAAAAAAATTGAGTTATTGAACTATACCCCAATTTTTTAATTATTTTTTTATTTTTTTGTTAATTTCATTAGTGTTTTTCCAAATCATAATATTAACTAATATGCTTTCAAAAACAAGTCTTAATAACAAATTGCCCATTAATAAAGTAAAAATAAAGGCAATAAAACTTTCTCTAATTAATTCAAAAGAATATAAAGTAATAAAGATAGCTAAAATAAGATAAATAATTTTTAGTAAATCTTCAATTAACATCTTTTTAAAGCCAAAAAATTCTTTAACTTCTTGTAAATATTTATTACTTTCTTTTTTATCATTATTAATAAATAAGAAATAAATAACTATACCGCCAATTATGGCAATAATGAAAGCTATTAAACCCCAAACACCAATATTAATACCACTTGATACTGGTTCTAATTCTCCAATATAGGGATTGTTATACATAAAGATTATCTCCTTTCAAATTCATTATACAATTATTTTTTTAATAGTTCAATTTCTTCTATTTTATTTATTTTAATTATTATTTTATTATATCTAAAAAAGTGTCAAAAATACGTCAAAAAAGGTTGACAAACTAGAACAAATCGATTAGGATAGTAATCACCAATTCGGAAAAGTCCGTATTGGTGCTAGTATCACACTAGTCAACCCCTTTTTATTCTTTGAGACCACAAGGTAATGTGGTCTCGTTTTTTTGATATTAAAGAATTAGAACTTAAAAATCAGTTTTAAATCTTATCCTTTATATATATAAAAATAGCATTTTGTTATATAATATAAATGTTTAAAACCAAGTGAGGTGAAAGCTATGTTTAAATTAGTTTCCAAATATAAACCTAATGGAGATCAACCCGAAGCTATTAAAGAATTAGTAGAGGGAATAAATAAAGGCAAAAAACATCAAGTTTTACTGGGGGCAACTGGTACTGGCAAAACTTTTACGATTGCGAATGTCATAAAAGAAGTTAATAAACCTACTTTAGTCCTTGCTCATAACAAGACTCTTGCGGGCCAACTTTATAGTGAATTTAAAGAATTGTTTCCCGAAAACCATGTGGAATATTTTGTCTCTTATTATGATTATTATCAACCAGAGGCTTACGTGCCATCAAGTGATACTTATATCGAAAAAGATGCTTCCATTAATGATGAAATTGATGAACTACGTCACCGCGCTACTAGTGCTTTAATCAATCATCGTGATGTTATTGTGGTTGCCTCTGTATCTTGTATTTATGGTATTGGGGAAAAAGATGAATATGAAAAAAACATGTTAGTTTTAAATATTGGTGATCAAGTTAATCGAAATAATATAATTACCAAATTAGTTGATATGACTTATGAGCGAAGTGATTTAGATTTTCACCGCGGAACATTTAGAGTTAGAGGATCATCTATCGATATTGTTCCCGTTAACGAAAAAGAATCGGGAATTAGAATTGATTTAGATGATGATATAGTTTCGAGTATTACTATTTTTGATCCTTTAACCGGAGTAGTGAAAGAATCGAAAAAATCTATTGCCATTTCTCCGGCTTCCCACTTTGTAACAAGTCCCGAAAAATTAGAAGAAGCCATTAGACGAATTGAAGAAGAAAAAGAAGATAGATTAAAATATTTTCATGATAATGGCAAATTTATTGAAGAACAAAGACTAAGAGAAAGAGTTAATTATGATGTGGAAATGTTAAAAGAAACGGGTTATTGTAATGGTGTCGAAAATTACTCTAGACACTTAGCCTTAAGAGAAGAAGGAAGCACTCCTACTTGTTTAATTGACTTTATGCCTGATGACTTTTTAATGGTTATAGATGAATCCCATGTTACTCTTCCTCAAGTAAGAGGAATGTATAATGGCGATAGAATGCGGAAACAAACTTTAGTTGATTATGGATTTAGACTTCCTAGTGCTTTAGATAATAGGCCTCTAAAATTTCCGGAATTTGAAAGTAAAATTAAGAACGCTATCTATGTTTCCGCAACCCCAGGAGATTATGAACTGGAAAAAGTAAATCATGAAGTTGTTGAGCAAATTATTAGACCAACTGGATTATTAGATCCAATTATAGAAGTTAGAAAAACTGAAGGCCAAATTGATGATATAATTGGCGAAATTAATAAACGCAAAGCCTTAAATGAAAGAGTTTTAATTACGACGTTAACCATTAGAATGAGTGAAGAATTAACTAATTATTTAAAAGAAATGAATATTAAAGTAGCTTATCTTCATAATGAAATTAAAACTTTAGAAAGACTTAAAATTATTCATGATTTAAGAATGGGCGTTTATGATGTCGTGGTCGGAATTAACCTTTTAAGAGAAGGTATTGATATTCCCGAAGTTAGTTTAATCTGTATTTTAGATGCTGATAAACAAGGTTTCTTAAGAAGTGATCGTAGTTTAATTCAAACTATTGGAAGATGTGCGAGAAATGAACATGGTGAAGTTATCATGTATGCCGATATGATTAGTGAAGCCATGAATATTGCCATTACGGAAACTAAGAGAAGAAGACAAATTCAAGAAGAATATAATAAAGAACATGGTATTACCCCAAAAACAATTGTTAAAGAAATTAAAGAAGTTATTTCTAATAATATTGATACTACTCCTAAAAAGACTAAGATGAGTAAAAAAGACGCGATTAATATGATTCAAAAAGTCGAAGAAGAAATGAAAGAAGCAGCCAGAAATCTAGACTTTGAAAGAGCAATGGAATTAAGAGATATTCTATTTGAACTTAAAGGAGAAATGAAATTATGAAAGCTTTAATAACGGGAGCATCTTCCGGTATTGGCCAAGATATGGCTAGATATTTAGCTAGTAAAAATATTGATTTAATTTTAGTAGCCAGAAGAAAAGAAAGATTAGAAAAACTACAAAAAGAATTAAAAACCAATGTTAAAATTATTAATTTAGATTTAAGTAAAGAAGATAATTGTTATAAATTATATGATCAAGTAAAAAATGAAGATATTGATATTTTAATAAATAATGCTGGTTTTGGCCTTTTTGGGGATTTCTCTGAAACTGATTTAGATAAAGAATTAAACATGATTGATATAAATGTTAAGGCTCCCCATATTTTAACTAAATTATTTTTAAAAAATTTCTTACAAAAAGATAAAGGCTATATTTTAAATGTAGCATCTTCGGCTGGTTTTATGGCTGGACCTCATTTAAGTACCTATTATGCTACTAAAAATTATCTAGCTAAATTATCCATGGCTATTAATGAAGAATTAAAAAAGAAAAAATCACACGTTCAAATATCTTGCCTTTGCCCAGGACCCGTTAATACGGAATTTAATAAAGTGGCTAAAGGAGTATTTGATATTAAAGGGGTTTCTAGTGAATATGTAGCAAAATATGCCATTGATAAAATGTTTCAAGGTAAAATGCTTATTATTCCTACTTTAAAAATGAAATTAGCTCTTTTTGGAATTCGATTTATTCCTTATCGCCTTCAACTAAATATTGCATATCATATCCAACATAGGAAAACCGATAAAAAATAATTGTTACAAAAAAATTAGGTTCCTACTAAAGAATCTAATTTTTTTGTGTTTTTAAACTAGCACTTATTCAAGAGAAATTATATATGGAGTTTCAATATCTCCGTTACCGGTAATTTCAATATTAGGAATAAGATAAAATACCGGACGGACAGCACCTTCATTATACGTAGCTTCGTTAACCAAACCACCATTATACCAATTGACAACCCACGCGCCAGAACCGGAGCTGTTGGTCAAGGTCCACTCCATTTCTGCCTTCGGTGCATCCGAACCAGGCGGAGTGTTTACATTACCATTTAAGCCATTTGATATATATAACCAATTTTCTGTACTCTGACTATATGCATATAAATAATCGCTTAAATACATTATTCCTATATTATCCCCATCAGTTAAAGCCTTACTTCTTTCATTATTAAATAATGTTGGATTTGAAGTCGATGTTGAGCGACCTATATAATATATTGTTGGAGATATTAAATTGGTCCACTTTGTACTTTCCATATATTTATATTCACTTCCAATTCCAAAGCATTGATTGCATAAATATGATTTGCTAGAATCTGGACTTTTACCATTTAATCCTTTATATAAGTCAGAATCATTCCAATAATTACCATTTCTGCTCCAGTAAAATGCGTTGCTACTATCCTTTCTTACTTTAGTAGCCTTTATTAATTTTAGCCTGCCTTGTGTATCTATTCCTATTATTCGGTACATATAGGTATCCGTATTATCTATACACTCTTTTTGATTATTTGTTCCAAAACAAATAAAGTTATTCTTGACTTCACTACTTTTGCCTACAAATCTTCTTAAATCGTCTTTAATATTACCAATAGTTTCATTTCTCGCAGCTAATGCTTTTTCTGTTTCTAGTGTACTTCCAGAATTTTTTAATAAAGCCCCTACTGGTGTTGTTATAGATGCAAAATATAATGAACAATATACTGTTTTATCTGTTGTTATGGTAGCTTTATGATTTACATTATCAAAATCTAAAACATCATAAGTAGGTACAATCAAATTGTTATTATCTAAACATCGCGCTTTTGCAAACGCATAGTCATCACCAGGCCAAGAATCTCTAGATGAATCTTCAACATAACCATTACCATCATCTTTATAAAAAGCTAACATTTTTTTAGGTTTAATACTCTCCCGATTATTATAACTTACTTTATTTATTTCTTTATTATTTTTAGAAAAAGATTTAAATATCAAACATAAAAATGACACTTCCATTACTAATAAAACTACTACTAAAATTTTAAATATTCTTTTCTTCATTTATTCCACTCCTCTTTATCAAAATACACATAACATAAATCTGGTGCGCTATATATTACTTTTAATTTATTATTTTCATATGTTACCTCTGTTTTTTCTTTAGCATCTTTACTGGTACATTCAAAACCAGACATAGTATATCCAGATGTAGGAATTTTGTTAAATGTATATGTCTTATTATCTTTTATAGTTACGATTGTTCCTTCTGATGATTCTACAAAAGGTATAATATTTATATCTCCATTAAGTTGGGTATATGATTCTAAATCAAAACTATAATATATCCGACATACAATTTGATGTGGTTTAACCTCGGAAATAGTTACTTTTACTTTACCTGTTGCATTATCTATTACATAATCACTATAACTTACTTGATTACCTAAAGTTTCACTTGATTTTGGTATACAGTTACTTCTTTTTTCATCTAATTTATAATATTCAATATTAATGGGTGGTCGATTTGATACATTATACTTTTTTGAATTATACATATCTTGAATGTAATATAGTAAATTAACATCGCTATTACTTTCTAATGCTGATGTATCACCTTTGCCTGAAAAATTGCCTATTTTAGTGCTTAATATAGGGATTTCATTACTACTACTATAATAAGCATAAGAGTCTTGAGAAGATACAAACCAAATTGCTTGCACTATAATTACTAAAGAAAGAATCAAGAATATTTTTTGTTCTTTAGTAATATTTAATATCATATCTTTTATTTTCATTTAATCATCCCTTTGTGTTTATGGTAGTGTGCATAGTTTATGTACAAACTACCCATTTTTCCTTTATTTTATTAATGATTTCTATATTTTTTCAATCA
>CANQXW010000017.1 GCA_947627925.1 uncultured Bacilli bacterium
TGACCCGTACGGGATTTGAACCCATGAATGCATGCGTGAAAGGCATGTGTGTTCAACCACTTCACCAACGGGCCATAAATAAATGGTGGGCCTGGGGGGACTTGAACCTCCGACCTCACGCTTATCAGGCGTGCGCTCTAACCAGCTGAGCTACAAGCCCATTCGAGTTACTCATCAATTGTATAATAAATATATGAAAAAAGCAAGTCATTTTTGCCTATTTGTCTTAATTTTTTCTTAAATTTACGTTATTTTGGAAAAAATAGCGGAATGTGTGATATAATTTTTCTAGAGGTGGCGTAGTGAAGAAGTTTTTCCTAATTATTTTAGTTATTGCAATTGTGGGTGGTGTTGGTTATTTTGTTGTTACTAAAGAAGTTGAACACCAAGAAACAGAAGAAATTAAAAAAGGCTGGTATATTGAAATAGATTATAAAGAACCTATTAGAGTAAGAGATGACCATTCCACTAAAGGAAAAGAAATAGGGAAAGTTAATACGGGCGAAATATATAAAGTATTAGATGTCTATTTAGAAGATAAAAGCTATTATTGGTATAATATTGAATTTGAAGATACTACGGGTTGGGTAGCAAGTCTTAAGAAAAGTCCATGGGTTAAAGATTATAATAATCCCATTGATATCGCAACTCCAATTATTAAATTTAAAGATAATGTTTATAAAGTAACCAGTATTAAAGATATTAATTATCGCCATTTAGAAGTAATTGAAGATTCTTCTGATTATACTATTACCCATCAAGTCTATCATGAAGTAAAACCTGCTGAATTTATTGACCAATATTGGATTGTTTATACTATAACGGATAAAGCTGGTAAATCATCATCTAAAACCCAAAAAATTGAATTTGATGTTAAACCAGATGAATCTGAAGTCCTAGATTTTAGTCTTTATAAAAAATAAAAAGCTCGAATGATTTCATTCGAGTTTTATAATTCAAGTGGTGTCCCCTTAGGGATTCGAACCCTAGACCCACTGATTAAGAGTCAGTTGCTCTACCAACTGAGCTAAGGAGACATCTAAAAGACAATATAAATTATAACTTAGTTAAGGAAAAAATGCAATATGCAACTGACGATAATTATGATATAATTAGGGGCAGGTGATTTAGATGTTTGTCGATGAAATTACTATAAAATTAATTGCGGGAACTGGTGGCGATGGTTGTACTTCTTTTAGAAGAGAAAAATTTGTTCCTATGGGAGGACCTGATGGAGGTAATGGCGGTAAAGGTGGCGATATCATCTTTACGGTGGATAAAGGTCTTAAAACTTTAATTGATTTAAGATATTTAAAAACGATTAAAGGAGAAAAAGGGAATCATGGTAAGGGTTCTAATAAATATGGGGCTAATGCCGAAGATGTGATTATTAAAGTGCCGATGGGAACCACTATTACAGATTTAGATACTAATTTAATTATTGCGGATTTAGTCCATGAAGATGATAAAGTCATTGTGGCTAAAGGAGGCAGAGGAGGCAAAGGAAATAAGGCTTTTGCTACGCATGATAATCCGGCTCCTAAATTTAGTGAAAAAGGAGAACCGGGGGAAATAAGACTAATTAAATGTGAACTTAAAGTTTTAGCTGATGTTGGTCTTGTTGGTCTTCCATCTGTTGGTAAAAGTACACTTTTATCGCAAATAAGTGCATCTAAACCAAAAATTGCAGCTTATCATTTTACGACTTTATCGCCAAATTTGGGCGTTGTAAAATTACAAGATCATCGTTCTTTTGTGATGGCTGATTTACCAGGTCTAATCGAAGGAGCTTCTGAAGGTGTAGGTCTTGGGGATAAATTTTTAAGACATGCCATGCGGACAAGAATCTTATGTCATATTATTGATATGAGTGGTAGTGAGGGAAGAAACCCAATTGATGATTATAAAGTAATAAGAGATGAAATAACTAAATATAGCGATAAATTAGGAAATAAAGAAGAAATAATTGTCGCTAATAAAATGGATTTAGATTCTTCAGAATCTAATTTAGAATCTTTTAAGAAGGCTTATCCTGATAAAATTATTTTCCCTATTAGTGCGATGAATAATACAGGTGTATCTGCACTTATGGAATTTATTGCTACTAAATTAGAAGAAATTGAAAATGAAAATATTTATGATAATAATGAACTTGAAAGTCATATGATTTTTGAATTTAGAGAAGAAAAGCCTTATACGATTACGAAAGAAGATAATATTTGGGTTATTAAGGGGGATAAAATTGAAAAATTATTTAATATGACTAAATTTAATGAAGATGAAGCTGTTCTTCGCTTTGCTCGGAAATTAAAGAGTATGGGTGTAGAAGATGAATTAGAAAAAATGGGAGCTAAAAGAGGCGACGAAGTCCAAATATTAGATTATATTTTTGAATTTAAAGAGTAGTGTAAACCTACTTTTTTTAATTATTGCGTTATGGCAATATTTATATTATAATGAAATTGGTAGATAATATATAAAGGTGATTATAATGAACGAGGATAAAAATAATCAAAATGAAAATGGCTTTGAAGCCTATATTGAAAATGAATTTCAAGAAGAAGTTCCTAGTAATGAATCTGAAGAATTAAATGGCCAAAAAAACAATATGTTAGGATATTTCGGATATGCACTTGTGTTTACAATGATTTTAATTGTTTTTGGCATAACTAGTACCTATGCATATTTTACACTCCAAATATCTAGTGAGTCTTCTTCAACAACTGCTATTACAGCCAAAACTGAATGTTTTGATGTTACATTAATCGCGGGTGATGGTGAGGTATCATCTGGTAATTCTTCAACATTAACTTTGGGAAATTATAATTATCCAATTACTGATGCATTTGCTACAACAGATGGTAAATTAACTCCAATGACTATAAAAGTAACCAATAATTGTGTAGCAAGCGATACTAATAAAACGGCTATTCCTTATAAATTATTCTTATCAACATTTACCAAAACCGCCGGTGGTGCTCAAGTTAAAGATATAATTCCTGATAGTAAAATGAAAATTAGAGTTATGAAACAAGATGCCGAATTAATAAAAACTGGTTTAATTAGTAATTTATCAACATTTGATGCAGTTGCTAGTGGTAATACAAATTTAGGAAATGTCTTAAATACAGCCATAAGTAACCAAGGAACAACTGTGGGATTAACATTAAGTAAGAATTATATAATTGATGATAAAGAAACTATTGCTCCGGGAGCAACCAAAACTTATAAGATTTATGTTTGGGTTGATTACTATGAAGGATGTGCAAATAAAGAAGCTCATGATGCTGACTTAGCTAAAGATAAAACTCAAAGACAATGTGCTGGAACAACAGCGGACAAAGAATTTAAAGCGATTGTTAGTGCAATTATAAATTAGAGTATTTATTTTATGAAAGTTTCTCTCTTGAAACTTTTTCTTTTGTCAAAAAAGTTTATTAAAAGAAAAAAGTATTGTATAATTAAGATGGTGAAGAATTATGTATAGTTACTTTAAAGGTATAATTGCGGAAAACACAACTGAGGGAATTGTTATTGATGTTAATGGGATAGGTTATTTAATCCATGTGCCTAATCCTTTTAGTTATGAAGTAGGAAAAACTTATCAAGTATATGTTTATAGTCATATAAGAGAAGATGAATATTCTTTATATGGTTTTAAGACTTTAGAAGAAAAAGAATTATTTATGAAACTTATTAATGTTAAAGGAATGGGGCCAAAAGTTGCTAGTGGCATTTTTGCCACCGGATCTATTAAAGGGGTCGTAGATGCAATTAATAAAGAGAATTTATTATATTTAACTAAATTTCCTAAAATTGGGGAAAAATTAGCTAGACAAATTATTTTAGATTTAAAAGGAAAAGTATATGATACATCGAGTGAAGAAGAAATTAATGATAGTATGGATGAACTTATTAGTGTCTTAGAAAATTTAGGTTATAAAACAGCGGAAATTAAAAAAGTTGTTCCTTCTATTGATGCTTCTAAATCTTTAGAAGAACAAGTAAAAGACGCCTTAAAATTACTTTTAAAATGAACTAGAAAAGTAATTGAAAAAAGATAGGGAAAATGATAAAATTATTTTAAGAATAAACTAAAGGCAGGAGGGCGGAAAAATGAATGATCGAATAGTCAGTGCTGAAGAAAAAGAAGAAGATATTTTTGAAAAAAATATTAGACCAGAATATTTAGATGAATATGTGGGTCAATATGAAATCAAAGAAAATTTAAGAGTATTTATTAAAGCCGCTAAAATGCGAAATGAACCTTTAGATCATGTTTTATTATATGGTCCCCCAGGTTTAGGTAAAACCACTCTTGCTCATATTATTGCTAATGAACTAGGAGCGGATTTAAAAACCGCCAGTGGGCCATCAATTGAAAAAACGGGTGATTTAGCAGCAATATTATCTAACTTAGAACCAGGAGATGTTTTATTTATTGATGAAATTCATCGTATGCCTTCTTATATTGAAGAAATATTATATCCGGCGATGGAAGATTTTGAAATTGATTTAGTTATTGGGGGAGAAGGAAAAAGTAAAAGCATTAAAATTAATTTACCCCCTTTTACTTTAGTCGGAGCTACCACAAGAGCGGGAGATTTATCTAGTCCCTTAAGAGATAGATTTGGCATTGTTTCCAAACTGGAATATTATTCTTTTGATGAACTTAAAGATATAGTTATTAGAAGCGGCCGGGTTTTTGATATTAAAGTGACTGAGGAAGCAGCAATGGAACTAGCGAAAAGAAGTAGAAAGACGCCAAGAGTAGCTAATCGTTTATTCCGTCGGGTTCGCGATTTTGCTCTTGTCGAAGGTAATGGCATTATTGATTTAGATATTACTTTAAAAGCTTTAAAAAGATTACATGTTGATGAAACCGGACTTGATAGCATAGATAGAGAATACTTAACCAGTTTAATTGAAAAGTTTAATGGAGGTCCTGTCGGAGTTGAAACTATTTCAACTAGTATTGGCGAAGAAGTAACGACAGTAGAAGATGTTGTAGAGCCTTACTTATTACAAGAGGGATTTATTAAAAGAACGAATCGAGGAAGAATTGCTACCCAAAAGGCTTATAATAGTTTAGGAATTGATTATAATATTGGTTTATTTAAGGAGGATTAAGATGACTATTTTAGATGGTAAAAAAGTAAGTAATGAAATTTTAGAAGATTTAAAAAGTAAATTTGCTTCCTTAAATAAAAAAATCACTTTTGCCATTATTTGGGTTGGTAATAATGAAGCTAGTGGTATTTATATTAAAAATAAATTAAAAAAATGCGAAGAATTAGGAATTGAAGGAAAACTATATCATTTAGAAGAAGATACTACG
Source organism: uncultured Bacilli bacterium (assembly GCA_947627925.1). Classification (GTDB taxonomy): domain Bacteria; phylum Bacillota_I; class Bacilli_A; order RF39; family UBA660; genus SIG200. The sequence goes on from CANQXW010000017.1 coordinate 5,339, forward strand.
GAAGAAGAAGTATTAGAATTAATTGCTAAATTAAATAATGATAACAATGTTAATGGTATTTTAATTCAAAGTCCATTACCAAAACCAATTAATGAAGTTAATTGTTTTAATCATGTCAGTTATAAAAAAGATGTTGATGGGTTTTCAAATATTTCAGCGGGTAATTTAACTTTAGGTAATCCTAGTTTAATTTCTTGTACTCCGAAAGGAATAATTACTTTACTGGATTATTATCATATTAATTTAGAAGGTAAAAATGTTTGCTTAATAAATCGGAGTAATATTGTGGGTAAACCTTTATTTAATTTATTAATTAAAAGAAATGCGACCGTAACTATGTGTCACTCTAAAACCAATAATTTAGAAGATTTTACAAAAGAAGCGGATATTGTGATAAGCGCTGTAGGTAGGCCTAAATTTATTACATCTGATATGGTTAAAGAAGGATCGGTAGTAATAGATGTTGGCATTAGCCGGGTAAATGGGAAAGTAATTGGGGATGTCGATTTTGCAAGCGTTTCCCAAAAAACTTCATATATAACCCCAGTTCCCGGAGGAGTTGGCCCAATGACCATTGCGATGATTTTTAGTAATTTATATGAAGCAATAACAAAATATCAAGATAAATAATTTTAAATATGACATAAATGGGAGGTAAGAATATGGATAAGTATTTAGAAGAAGCATTAAGATTAGAAAGGAAAAGACAAGAGGAAAATATTGAACTAATTGCCTCAGAGAATTATGTCTCTAAGGATGTATTAGCTTTACAAGGTAGTATTTTAACGAATAAGTATGCCGAAGGCTATTCTGGTAGAAGATATTATGGTGGTTGTGAATACATTGATATGTTTGAAACAAAAGCCATTGAATATTTAAAAGAATTATTTGGTTGCAAATATGCTAATGTGCAACCTCATAGTGGTTCCAGTGCCAATATGGCTGTTTATCGAGCTTTACTTAATCATGGCGATAAAGTTATGGGGATGAATTTAAACCATGGTGGTCATCTAACCCATGGTTATAAACTTAATTTTAGTGGCATTGACTATGAAATAGTTAGCTATGATTTAGATTCTAAAACCGAAATGATTGACTATGATAAATTAAGAGAACTTGCTATTGAAACAAAGCCTAAAATGATTATTTCAGGAGCATCTGCTTACTCAAGAATTATTGATTTTAAAAAGATAAGAGAAATATGTGATGAAGTTGGAGCTTATATGTTTGTCGATATGGCGCATATTGCGGGATTGGTAGCAACTGGGTTACACCCATCACCAATACCTTATGCTGATGTTGTAACATCAACAACGCATAAAACTTTAAGAGGTCCAAGGGGAGGCATCATTCTAACTAATAATGAAGAGATTGCTAAAAAAATTGATAAAGTAGTTTTCCCTGGTATTCAAGGAGGGCCTTTAATGCATGTTATTGCTGCTAAAGCGCAAAGCTTTTATGAAGCCTTACAACCAGAGTATAAAACTTATATGGAACAAGTAGTTAAAAATATTAAAGCCATGAGCGATGAATTTATTAATATGGGTTACCATGTTATTAGTGGGGGAACCGATAATCATTTAATCTTAGTAGATGTTTTAGGTAGTGTTGGTATCACTGGTAAAGATGCGGAAGTATTATTAGATAAAATTCATATTACGGTTAATAAAAATACCATTCCTAATGAAACGGAAAAAGCTACTGTCGCTAGTGGTATTAGAATTGGAAGTCCCGCGATGACGACAAGAGGATTTAAGGAAGATGACTTTATTAAAGTTGCTCATATTATTGATGAAGCTTTAAAAAATAAAGATAATGAAGAGGTGCTAAATAATCTTACTAATGAAGTATTAGAATTAACCAGTAAGCATCCACTTAATTATTAGAGGTTTAATATGAAAGTAAAATTAATTGGGATAACGGATAAAAAGAGTATTGAAAAACAACTTAATATTTGTGCGGCCGCAGGTAAACTTTCCAGAATGCCCGGATCAGTTTTTGATGCTCTTGAAGCCATGAAGGATCCGGATAAAGCTTTAAAATTTATTAATCGGGTTATTGGTATGGGTCATACTTCTACTATTGATCATGATTATATGGTATTTGCTTTAAGTGAAGTTACTCCTTTAGTAGAGCAAACTATTATTGCCGAAAGATTTTCTTCTTTTACGATTAAATCCAGAAGAGAAGTGGATTTTTCTAATGTTGGTTTTTATGTTCCTGATTTTCATGATAAAGAAGGAAATATTTTAAAAAATAATCAAGAATTACAAAAGAAATATAAAAAATATATGCAAAGTTTATTTCAAAGTTATAGTAAATTTGAAAGTAGTGGAATAAATAAAGAAGATGCTCGTTTTGTTTTACCATATTCATATCATGGCGAAATAATTATGGGTTTAGATGCAACCGCTCTTGCGCGGATGATTATTAAACTTACCAAAGGTAAATCTTCTAATATTACGGAACTTAAAGAATTAGGTAATAAATTATATGATATTGCTCTCAAAAGAGCCCCATATTTAAAAACAATTATTGATAAAGAAGAAGTTAAAAATTATAGTGAAGTAGAAAAAGTTTTAGAAAATATTGCTAAACCAGCTTATACTTTATTAGAGAAACCTTTATTACTTAATTATACTAAAGATATTGATAAAACATTATTTGTTAATGCTTTACAAAGAATATATAGTTTAAATAATAAAGAGGCTTTAAATGTTTATGAGAATTCCATTGCGGGTAATAAAGAATTAGAAACTAAATTAATGAAAGCTATTTTTAATGATATTGATCATGAAGATTTAAAGCAAATTAATTTACGTTTTCAATTAAGTATTCCTTTTGCTATTTTAACGCATTATACTCGTCATAGAAGATTAGCATTAACTATTCCCGAATTTGTTCCTAATGTTAATCTATCTTATTATGTGACGCCTCCAAGTATTAAAAATAGTTCTTTGGCCAGTTTTTATCATGATATATTTAAAAATAATCAAAAGATGTATTTAGAATTTAAAAAAGAAGGCATTAGAGATGAAGATTTAGTTTATTTTACTTTAAGTGGTAATGCGGTTAATGTCACAATTAATTTTGATGGTGAAGCTTTTAGATGGATATGCCGCTTAAGAGAATGCACTAAAGCTCAATGGTGCATAAGAGAAGCTGTTACCAAAATGCATGGCGAAGTAAGTAAAGTTAGTACTTATTATGCGCAAAACTTAGGGCCGGATTGTGTAACGAGACATATTTGTTCGGAAGGCAAAGAATCGTGTGGTCGAATTTTAACTATATTAGAAAGTTTAAAGGAAAAAAGTCATGAGTAGAGTAATATTAAAAATTAGTGGGGAAGCCCTAAAAGAAGGAAATAATTTAGTATCAGATACTAAATTAGATATGGTTCTTAAAACGATTAAATTATTACAAGAAGATCATCATGAAGTCGGAATAGTTATTGGGGGAGGTAACTATTTTAGAGGAAGAGAACACAAAGAGATGGATAAAGTTACCGCTGATACTATTGGCATGCTTGGTACCGTAATAAATGCTTTATATTTAAAAAATTATTTAATCCAAAATAATATTGATGCTTTAGTAACTACTCCTTTTTCTTTTCCTGATTTATTAAAAGATTATCAAGATGAAGAATTAAAGAATGAATTTAATAATCATAAAGTTATTATTTTTGGCGGAGGTATTGGTAAAAGTGGTTATTCCACCGATTCTGGTGTCGTACTAGCCGCTTTAAAAATAGAGGCTGATTTAATTATTAAACTTACTAATGTTGATGGTGTTTATAGTGAAGACCCAAAAGTTAATCCTAATGCTACTAAATATGATTATTTAACTTATGAAGAAGTTATAAAAAAAGATTTACAAGTAATGGATATATACGCTATTAAAGAATGTCAAAAAAATAATATTAAAATATTAGTTATGAATTTTAAAGAATATAATAAAATTCTAGATTATTTTAAAGGAATCAAAGTTGGTTCTTTAATCGGAGGAGAATAGAAGTGGAAAAATTAATTGTTGTGGAAGGACCTCAAGGAACAGGAAAAACTACTTTAGCTAATTATTTAAGAGAAAATTTAGCGGGAAGTAATTTATATCGTTTATCAGGTCAAAAAGATAAAACAATGACGGGTAAATTAGCCAGTTCTAAAATGTATCATTCTTTAAATAAATATTTAAAAGAAATGGAAAGTATCCCAATGGATATGATTTTTGACAGGACTTTCTTTTCGGAACAAGCTTATGCTTGTTGTGGTTATAAAGAATATTCATTTACGGATGTCTATCAAGAATTATTAAAAGACTTTGCTAGTTTAAAATATGATATTTATATTATTGTTTTATATTTAGAAAATTCTGATTTATATTTGGAAAGATTAAAAAGAGATCATCATAGTTATCAAGCATTTAGTAAAGATAATAGTTTAGATCAACAAAATAAATATTTAGAATTAGCGCATGAAATAAAAGAAAAATATCCGCATGTTCATGTTGTTGAACTGGCTATGGATGATTTTACAGTTTCTTATCAAAAGATTAATGAATTATTTGGGATAAATTAATGGACTTTTAGTCCTTTTTTCTTTATAATTACATATTGGAAGTGAAATTTATGGATATAAATGATTATAATTATGAATTAGATGAAAAATATATTGCTCAAAGTCCGATTAAAAATCGAAGTGAATCAAAATTAATGATTTTAAATAAAGAAGATGGATCTATTGAACATACTAAATTTTATCATATCAAAGATTATTTAAAAAAAGGTGATGTCTTAGTTTTAAATGATACGAAAGTATTACCAGCAAGATTAATGGGCGAAAAAGAAGATACGAAAGCTAAAATCGAAGTTTTACTTTTAAAAAATATCGAAGGAGATATTTGGGAATGTTTAGCTAGACCTGGAAAAAGATTACATGAAGGAACAGTTATATCTTTTTCTGATGATTTAAAATGTAAAGTTTTAAAAAAATTAGAAGAAGGAATTATCCAGGTAGAATTTGCTTATGAAGGAATATTCTTAGAAATTATTGAAAGGATTGGTTTAATGCCCCTTCCACCATATATTCATAAATCTTTAAAAGAGCAAGATCGTTACCAAACGGTTTATGCGAAATACTTAGGTAGTGCGGCAGCTCCGACGGCCGGACTTCATTTTACTAAAGAATTACTTCAAGAAATTGAAGATATGGGGGTTACTATTTGTTATGTTACTTTACATGTAGGTTTAGGTACGTTTAGACCAGTAGAAGTTTCTAATATTAAAGAACATCATATGCATAGTGAATATTATGAAATGAAAAGGGAAGTTGCTGATATTTTAAATAAAGCCAAAAATGAAAATAGAAATATCTATGCGGTGGGAACAACAAGCACGAGAGTTTTAGAAACAGTTATGAGTAAATATGGAGAATTTAAAGAGTGTTCGGGAAATACCGATATCTTTATTTATCCGGGATATGAATTTAAAGCTATTAATGGACTAATCACCAATTTTCATTTACCTAAAAGTACGCTTTTAATGTTAGTTAGTGCTTTAGCTACAAGAGAATATATTTTAAATGCTTATGAAGAAGCCAAAAAAAAGGAATATCGTTTCTTTTCTTTTGGCGATGCCATGTTTATTAAATAATTATCTTCTAATAGAATCTCTTGCCCATAAATCATCAGCTTTATAGCAACCTAATCTTTTATTTAAAAGAACTTCTAATCTTAATAAATAACCATCATACACGCCAAAATTTAATTCTGCTAATTTTTTAACATCTTCTTTTTGACAACATGTTTCATATATTTCTAGTAATACTAAACTAGGATCTAACATTTTGACATAGAAATAAAATATTTCATCACCATTTAAAAGACCAAGAGTACGAGATGAAATAGTTAATTTTTGGGATAAATTATGAACTAAGGTTAAAAAGCCAATGGCATGATTATGAAAAAAACTCCACCATTTTTGCACTAGTTCATCTATTTCTTGACAACGTTCAGGTGTAAGAGTTCTAAATTTATAAAATTTAGTTTTCTTATAAAAATTAAGAACAATTACCGGTTGATATAATTCTCTTTTAATCATTAATATTCCTCCAAAACGAATATAAATAATAAAATACGCCATTTTATTAATTTTTGCAAGTATATTCTAATAATTTTAATGCTAATAAATCCTTCATTTAGGGTACCTAGTAAATTAAACTTATGTTATAATTTTTAGTAGGAGATTAATTATGAAATTAGAATATACATTAAAGAAAAAATCAAAGAAGAATATGGCTCGTTTAGGCGAATTTACTTATAATGGCAAGGTTTATAAAACCCCTATGTTTATGCCTGTTGGGACTAATGCCACGGTTAAGACATTAGCACCGGAAGAAATCAAAGCCATGGGTTGTGGGATTATTCTTGCTAATACTTATCATTTATGGTTACGTCCAGGAGAAGATATCGTAAGTAAAGCGGGAGGCCTTCATAAATTTATGAATTATGATGGACCAATTCTTACTGACAGTGGTGGCTATCAAGTATTTAGTTTAGCGCGTCCTAAAGATATTACAGAGGAAGGAGTCCATTTTAAAAATCATGAAAATGGGGATAAATTATTTTTAACTCCCGAAAAATCGATTGAAATTCAACAAAAATTAGGTAGTGATATAGTCATGAGTTTTGATGAATGTGTGAAATGGCCAAGTACTCATGACTATATTGAAAAAAGTGTGGAAAGAACTCTTAATTGGGCTAAAAGAGGAAAAGAAGTCTTTAAAAGAGATGATCAAATGCTTTTTGGCATAGTCCAAGGAGGAGAGTATGAAGATTTAAGACGCCATTGTGCTGAAGAACTTATTAAAATGGATTTTGATGGTTATTCTGTGGGAGGTACTTCCGTGGGTGAAGATAAACCAACCATGTATAAAATGGTAGGATATGCTACTAAATACTTACCCGAAGATAAACTTCGTTATTTAATGGGCGTAGGGGACCCTATTGATTTAATTGAAAATGTCATGAGGGGAATAGATTTATTTGATTGTGTATCTCCAACTAGACTAGCAAGACATGGTCATGCTTATACCAGAGGTGGCAAAATCAATTTAAAGAATAGTAAATACAAAGAAGATTTTACACCAGTTGAAGATAATTGTGATTGTTATGCTTGTAAGAATTATACTAAAGCTTATATTCGCCATTTAATTACGGCTCAAGAAACTTTTGGCGCAAGACTATTATCTATTCATAATATTACTTTCTTAACTAAATTAATGGAAGAGATAAGAGAGCATATTGAAAGTGATACTTTAGAAAAATTTAGAGATAAATTTATTCTAAATTATTATGGAGAAAATTATGAATACAAATAAAATAACTATTATTGGAAGTATTATCGTAATTATTTTAATAATTACAATTCCTACTATTTATAAAGTCGTATCTATGCACCATGATAATTTATATAAAGTAGTCGAAGATAAGATAATTGCTAAAGCTAAAAAATGTCAAAATGATGGTATATGTTTAAATGATAAAATAACTTTAAAAGAATTATATGATCATAATTATTTAGATAAAATGAGTGATCCTGTAACTAAAGAATATTATAATGAAGAATCTTATGTTACGATAGATAATAATCAATATAAATTTATTAGTATAGACTAAAAAAAGAAGCTAATTATTTACCAAATCAGCTTCTTTTTTATATTCAACAATATCACTTATATTACAATCTAAATAATCACAAATTCTTGCTAAAACAAATATATCTATTCTTACTAAATCCCCATTAATTAATCTTTTAATTACTTTAAAATCCGTTTCTGTATCTGTAATTAATTTATTTAAAGTAATGTGTTTATCTTTTAATAGTTGGCCTAATTTAAAGTAATAATAGCCATCTCCAATTTTTACTATATTGACATCAGTCATGTCCATCATCCCACCTTATATAAATTCTAACAAGGACTTTTATTACTTGACTACTGGTTATATAACCAGTATAATATATATTGTAAATAATAATCGACATAATATATGGTATTAAATATTTAATTTAATGCCATATTAATATTGACGAATATTTTCGGTATTTACAACACAAAAGGAAGGATTATATGAAAATAAAGGAAAAGATATTAAATGTTTCTAAAGAGCAAAAAATATTTTTAATTCTAGCTTTAATAGTTATAATCCAAGTTATATGGCTTATTTCTTCCCATGATTCATATGCCTATTATAGTAGTAGTAATGAAATACCTATATTAAGTACTAAAATAGGTAATTTTGCTGGAGGAGATACATCAGAATTAAAAACCAATACTGATATTAACTTATTATATTATGCCCAAGATATAGCTGATACAAGCAAGTATAATATTGTTGCTACACCTCCGATTGATAACAAAAATTATAAATTAGATGAAAAGAGAAGCAATTGCATACCTAAAGCAAGTGAAAAAGAAGGAGATAATGTAAGTTATAGTGATTATTCAATAGATGAAACAACGGGAGAAGTAAAAATAACAGTAACTGAAGATAATATACATCAAATAGTGTGCCGAATATATTATAGTTTTGAATTAGATCCTTATACAGAACTTAATAGAGATATAAATGTTATAGCTTTAGTAGAATCTTCAGATGGCTTAATAGCAACAGTAAAAGATACTAAAAAATATGTCTTAAAAGAAATACCTACAAGTGGATATAAATTAGGAAGTTATGAATGTACAAATAAAGATGAGGCGACACAAACGCAAATTACATATAAAAATGGTAATTTACAAGTAGATTATAAAGTTAAAGATTTATGCTATTTGTATTTTGATAAAGATGTGGAGGAATAAAGATAATGAAGAGAAAAATATTTAAAATTTTAATAGTGGTGTTATTGATATCAGAAGTACCAATTTTATATTTTGCATTTAAAACATTTGATAATCGAGATAAAGACATAAATAAAGTGAGTTATAATGAACAAGGAAATTTTAAATCAAATAATATGTTAGCTTACTACATAGATGATTTACCCCAAGAAGATAGAACAACTTGGCCCAACATAAATGATTATGCTTATATAAAGTCAGAATGTTATGATGAAAATAATAGTCCAATAGAATCATCAAAAGTTTTAACGTTTAATATAGTTACACATACAGCTATTATAAAGACAAACAAAACAGTGTATTGTGCATTATATTTTAAAACTTATAAAAAGTATCCAAAAATATCAACACCAGCTGAATTAATTAATGATACATTGGAAACAGAGGCACAATTAGCAGAAAGAAACAAAACAATATCTGGCAATGTCAAAGATGATTTGAGGAGATTTATCGGAACATATGATGAGGTATTATATAATTTCATATGTTTTGGAACAGATAGTAAAGATACATGTACAAGTAATATGGATACATATATGTATAGAATAATAGGAATAGATACAGAAGGAAGATTAAAAATAATCAAAGCGACAAAATTAGTTCGAGGAAGTAGCAATGCAAGTGCATTTTTTTGGAACGATAGTTCTTTATTAAGTGGATCCTGGGAGTATTATGACTTATATAAAAGATTAAATGGAACAACTTCAAATGGTAACCCTATATTCATCGGAAATGAAAAATATAGTTATATGCAAGAAGAGAAATGGACAAAATTAATAGATACACCAACATATTATATAGGAAATTCAACATCAAATAGCAACCCAACATTATTTCAAAATGAAAGGACAAACAATTTTACTGGAAATAAAATAGGGTTAATGTACTTAAGTGACTATTTATATGCTGACTCTAGCAGCCAAAATGGAACTTATAGCTATTATAATAATTGGCTATTTATTCAAAATGGCTTAAATGGAGTTTCCAATACACCATCTGAATCAATCGCACCAACGAATGATGCTGAATGGACAATGACTATGGAAGGTAAGAGTGGCAGCAGGTACCGTGCGCGGATTGTGTTTAGTAACGGAGCTGTGAACGGCGCCCTTTTAGACACGGCGTATGCGGTTCGTCCAGTCTTCTATCTTGAGTCCGATATAAATATTATTGGCGGTGTAGGAACAGTTACGGATCCATATATAATTTCGTCTGCGGCATGAATAATCGCCATGATGAGAACCTCAACCCATCATGGCGATTCGCTTTTTTTAATCCTTAGAATGAGAATCCCCTTTTTTATTTACCCCAATCATTCCACCAAATATACTAGTAAGAAGTAAGATTAGATAATAGATAAATGTTGATAGATTAAAAGTGTTTTCGAAGAGGATTATTTTAATTATAATCATGAGAATGATAAATATTATACCTAAGATAATACCTTCTAGGAAACCTTTTTTCTTTATTTTAGAAGCATTTATTAAAGAGAGAATAAAGAATAAGAAAATATTTAAAATAAATATTATAATGGTTGTTATTCCACTATTTAAGCCGATTAGGTTAAGTAAAGAAACAATAAAAGTAAATAATAATTCTAAAATAAGAAAGATGGCTATAAATTTTAAATAATTAATTAATTTATTCAATTAAATCACCTAATAAATTATAAGCTAATGATTAAAAATATATGAATAATACCATAATATATTTGGTGATAATATGGAGATGTTTCAAGTCTTATTTAGAACTTTATTCTTTTACTTTTTTGTGCTTTTATGTTTTCGTTTAATGGGAAAAAGAGAAATAGGGCAGTTAGGAGTAATAGATCTAATTGTTTCAATCTTAATCGCGGAATTAATCGCGATATCGATTGAAAACATTAAAGAGAGTATTATGCTTACTGTTTTACCTATTTCTTTATTAGTCTTATTAGAAATATTACTAGCATATATTTCCATTAAATCAAGAGGAATTAGAACCTTCTTTGATGGTAAACCTTCCTTAATAATTTGTAATGGGAAAATTAATTATCATGAAATGGTTAAACAAAGATATAGTATGGATAATCTTCTTTTAAGTTTAAGACAAAAAGAAGTTAAGAATATTGATGAAGTAGAGTATGCTTTTTTAGAGCCGAATGGGAAGTTATCTATTTTTAAATATAATTTTTTAAAAATACCTTCCGCTTATCCAATGCCTTTAATATTAGATGGTAGTATTCAAAAGAAAGCTTTAAAATATATTGGGAAGAATATGACTTGGTTAGAATATACTTTAAATTCGAAGAATTTAGAAGTTAAAGATATCTTTTATTGTTTTTATAAAAAGAATAAATTATATATCATAAAAAAGCATGATTTAAAATAGAAACTAGTTTTTAGTTGACAAATAAGTGTTAAGTTATATATAATTATATTGTAAATTATAGAAAGTAGTGAATGTCATGGATAAGTTAAATGATTTATTACAAGAATTAGGGGTTTCAAAAGTTAGACTTTCAAAATATTTAGGAGTATCAAGACAAATGGTTTATAATTATTTAGTATTAGATAGTCTAGATAAGTGGCCAAAAGAGAAGAAGATACTTTTATTACAACTTTTAGATTTAAAAGAAGGAACTAAAGAAGAATTAGAAAGTATTAAAGTTGATACCGAATATTTAATGAATGTCGAAAAAAGACTTAATATTGGAGTTAAAAGTGGAAGTGATTTTGATAGTTTTTTAGATTTAAAAGGCTTAGATAAAGAAAGTAGAATCTTACTTAATGATATAGCATTTTTATTAAAAGAAAAATTAGAAGAAAATAAAAATAATGATTTTTCAGCCGTTAAATATTTACATAATCTATTACAATCAATGGATAATGTCCCAGAAATAAAATATATCTTAGCGTATATGGCTAAGACTAATGGCTTTATTAGTGCTGATGAATTTGCTTTTAATGAAGATAAACAATTTATTTTTGAAAGTATTTTATATTCGGCTTTAACATTATACAATAATGGGGGAGCAAGTAAGAGTAAAGTTATGGAAAGTCATAAAAGATTTGTTCAAGAAATAGAGGCTAAAAAAGAAGAGAAGTTAAGTAGAACGCAACAACTTAATACCACGAAGATACAAGCCTTAAAAGAACTTGGCTATACCGAAATAAATGAAGGTAATGCCGCCGAAGTATTTGAAAAGATTGCCGAAATTCAATCACGGAAAGTTTAGAAAGGAATTATTTATGGCTAAAGAAAAACAAGGCAAAGAAGAAAATGATACCTTTTTAATCTTTCTAATAATTATTTTAGTTATAATTGCGATTATCTTAGTTACTTTTAAATTAATTACCGGAAAAAGTATTGATCCGGAAAGTGAAGAAGTAACTAAGTTACATGATTACTTTAGTTTAGATGATTTAGGCCACTGTGAGGGCTTATTTAATTATAGTGATGGAGTAGTAGAGGCTTCTAAAACCAAAGTCGAAAATAAACTATGTTTAGCCTATCATAAAGTAAAGTTAGAAAGTATTGAGGAAGTAACTTATAAGGCTAAAGAAAAAGATGGTTTATGTAATACAGATTTGGAAATGACCTTTAAAACAGAAGATGGAACTAAAGATTGTAAAGTAAATATTTATCCTAAAGAAGAAGTAGAGAAGAAATACGTAGAAATGTTTGGAACTGAACCTAGTGAAATAGAAAGTTTTAAAATTGATGGATTTCATATCTGTTATCCTAAAGATAACAATTATTACTGTGGTTTATCTGATGAAGTAACTTATAATGTAGGAAGTGGCATATCTATTTATAGAGGTATTAAAAAAGCTAATCAAAAGGGTGATGAAATAATTATTTATGATTATTTCATCAAGATGGTAGAAGAGAAGTGCTACTCTTCTTACGTTAATGGCGAAAATATGAGTGAATGTAGTAATGCTTATCAAAAACTAAAGGATAAGAAAATAGACTATGATTTTATGAAAAAGTATGGATCTTTATATAAACATACTTATAAGAAAAGTGAAGATGGTACTTATTACTGGTTAAGAAGTGAGAAAATATAACCCCACTTCTTTTTTAATTAGCCCTACTCTTTTAAAAAGTAGAGTATACGTATATATCCTTATTAATATATAAATAATAGGATATACGCGTATATAATCCTAATTAAAAATATTAATAAGGTTATAATAAATAAAACCGAAAATTTATTTTTTTGAAAATAAAAAATAATTTTAAAAAAATATTTTAAAGTAAAAAAATTATTATTTTAAGAAGGGGAGTTAGTTTTATAAAAAATAAATTTTAGAAGAAAAAGATGGTAATATTTAGCAATCTATAAAGATTGCATAATGTATATTATGTAAACCAATGCCTTTCGAATAAAAATATTGAATATCTATTTATTCTCTTCTATTGGTTATAATTACCAATTTATTTAAATAATATTTAGATAGGTGAAATATATGAGTATTCTTAATGCATTTCTTATCTCATCTTTAGCGGGAATGTCTACCCTTTTAGGGGGAATAGTAATCTTCTTTAAAATAAAAGAAAATAAAATTAATAAATTTATTACTTTTTGTCTTTCATTTTCGATAGCTATTATGATAGGTATTAGTATTACTGATTTAATACCAACATCTTTATTTAATGTTTTGTTTAATTTTTCTCACCCTTTAGCTTGGATCATTATTATTTTATCTCTTTTAATTGGCGGAATTATGGTTTTTATTATAAATCATTTAATTAATAATAATGAAGATTCTTTATATAAGTTGGGAATTTTAAGCATGATTGCTTTAATTATCCATAATTTTCCAGAAGGAATTGCGACCTTTATGGGAAGTGTGCAAAATGAAGCCTTAGGTCTTAAACTATCACTTGCTATTATGATGCATAATATTCCAGAAGGTATCTCTATTGCCGTTCCCATTTATTATGCAACGCATTCTAAGAAAAAAGCTTTGCTTCCTACTTTCTTATCTGGTCTTGCCGAACCCCTGGGAGCTCTCCTTGCTTTTATCTTTTTAAAAAACTATATAACGGATGTCATGATTAGTATTACTCTTCTCTTTGTTGCGGGTATTATGATTACTTTATCTATTGAAGAGATGCTTCCGAAGGCTACTTCTTATAAAGAAAATAAATATATTTATTTAGGACTTTTTATTGGCTTTTTATTTTTAGTCTTTAATTTATTTATTTGGTAAGTCCATATATTACCAATCCTAACCTCGATTTCCATGGTATGCTTTAAGGTTATTTTGCCATAATAATATTGGGAGGGAAGAAAAGTTATGAGTAGAAATAATAATAAAGAAGCAAATAATCGTAGCAATAACAAAGAACAATCATGCAACAGTAGATCTAATAACAGAAGTAATAACTCAAGAAGTAATAACAAATCTCGTAGTAACAACCAAAGTAGATAGTTTAAATAAAGAGAAAGACATGATTAATTGTCTTTCTCTTTTTTTTCGTAATGCGGATGTTTTTGATAGTCCGCAATTATTTTTTCTTTGGAGATATGAGAATAAATTTCGGTGGTAGAAATATTTTCATGGCCTAAAAGTTCTTGGATTACTCGGAGATCTGCTCCATTATTAAGTAAATGCGTAGCAAAGGAATGTCTTAAAACATGGGGTGATATTTCTTTATCTATATGGGCTTCTTTGCATCTTTCTTTTAAAAGTTTAAAAAAACCTTGGCGAGACATTCTGGAACCCGTATAATTTATGAATAAATATTCTGAATCTTTAGTTTTTAAAATTAGTGGTCTATATTCCTTAATATACATATTTAAGTATTTAATGGTGATATCACCAATCGGAATAATCCGTTCTTTACTCCCCTTCCCCATTACTTTAACATAACAGCCTTCTTCATTATAGTTAGCTAAAGTTAAATTTAATAACTCACTAATTCGCATGCCAGTGGCGTATAATAATTCAAGCATGGCTTTATTCCGATATTCAATGGGTTTAGTAGGATTAATATCTAAAAGTTTATCTATTTCTTCAATCGTTAAAAATTTCGGTAATTTCTTTTCGATTTTTGGCATTTTAATATTAAGACAAGGATTAATATTAATCTTTTGATTATCTAATAAATAATCGTAATATGATTTTAAAACGGTTAAATAATGAGCTTTGGTTTTACTAGTTTCTTCTACTTTATATAAAAAAGTTCTAATATCATCTTCCGTTAGAGAAAGAATACTTTGATCTTTAAAATAAAGCGTTATTTTAATTAAATTATATCTGTAACTTTCATAAGTATTTTGGGAAAGTTTACGTTCATATTTTAAATAACTTAAATATTCCTCCACTGTTGGATCTAGTTTTACTTCATCTTTCATTGACATCACTATCTAAATTATAGCACAAAATATTTAATAATAGTGAGGTTTTTGGTATAATAAAAGATGAGAAAGTCGGGATATTATGAAAGTTTTAGCGGATACATTAAGACCGGAAAAATTAAGTGATGTGGTAGGACAAGATCACTTAATTGGAAAAGATAAAATATTAACTAATTTAGTCAAAAATAAAAAGTTGTTTTCCATGATTTTATATGGGCAACCAGGCATAGGTAAAACTAGTATTGCTTATGCTTTAAGTAAAGAGTTAGGTTTAAGAACGAGATTTTTAAATGCCACCGTTAATAAGAAGGAAGATTTTGATAGTGTTATTGAAGAAGCTAAATTTTATGGGGATATTATTTTAGTTGTCGATGAAATTCATCGCATGAATAAAGATAAACAAGATATTTTACTTCCTTATATTGAAAAGGGAACTATTATTTTAATTGGCCTTACAACCAGTAATCCTTACCATAAAATTAATCCGGCGATTAGAAGTCGTTGCCAAGTATTTGAACTTCATGAATTAACGGATAAAGATATTATTAAAGTTTTAGATAGAGCTAAAAAAGTTTTAGAAAGCATAAAAATAGATAAGAGGACTTTAGAATATATTGCCTCTTTGGCATCAGGAGATGTAAGAAGCGCTTTAAATCTTTTAGAAGTAGCTTACTACTCTACTTCTCATCATGAAATTGATATTGCAACGATTAAAAGTATTAATGCCAAACCCATTTTCATTCATGATAAAAATGAAGATGGCCATTATGATGTCTTAAGTGCTTTACAAAAATCAATTAGGGGAAGTGATGTGGATGCTACTCTTCACTACATAGCGAGATTAATTGAAGCGGAAGATTTAGATAGCATTTATAGAAGGCTTTCGGTGATTGCTTATGAAGATATTGGCCTTGCTAATCCCGGAATTGGGCCACGACTAGATGCGGCGATTAATGCAGCGGAGCGCGTTGGCCTTCCCGAAGCGAGGATTCCTTTGGGCGAAATAGCCATTGAAATGGCTTTATCTCCCAAAAGCAATAGTGCAATTATGGCTATTGATGCTGCTTTAGAAGATATTCACAAAGGAAACATTGGGAATGTTCCTAGCCATATTAAAAATGGTAATCCTAATTATAAATATCCGCACAGCTACCCTAATGATTGGGTTAGTCAAGAATATTTGCCTGAAAAATTAAAAGGAGTTAAATATTATGTGGCGAAGAATAATTTAGTCGAAAATAATTTGAATAAAGTACATAGAGAAATGAAGGGTGAAAAATGAAAATAACAATCATGGGTACCGGGGCCTATAGTTTAGGTATTGCCAAAATGCTTAGTAAAAATTCGCATAATCAAATAATGCTTTGGACCGAAAATGCAGATACTAAAGAAGAATTTTTAGCGCATCATGAAATCAAAAGAATATTTCCAAATATTATCTATCCCGATAATGTTTCCATTACGGATAGTTATGAAGAAGCTTTAAAAGATACCAGTCTAATCTTTTTAATTACTTCGGCGAAATATCTTGCGAGTGTTTGTGAGAATATGAAAGTTTTTTATCGTGATACACCGATTTGTATTGCTTCTAAAGGAATTGAAGATAAAACTTTAAATCCTTTATCAGTTGTAGTTAAAAATATTTTAAAAACCAATAATATTTGTGTTATTTCAGGACCGACTTTTGCTATTGATTTAGTTAATGAAGAACCATCAGCCCTAGCTATTGCGGGTTTAAATAAGAAAACGATTAATTTAGTGCGAGACAATCTAGCTAATGATACGCTAAAATTAAGAGTATCTACCGATATAATTGGGATCCAATTATGTGGAAGTATTAAAAATATTATTGCCATTGCCGCCGGTATATTAAAAGGTTTAGGTTATTCTGAATCAACTCAAGCTTTCTTAATAAATGAATCCTTACATGATATGAAAAATATTATTAATGCTCTAGGAGGAAAAAAGAAAACTATTTTATCTTTTGCGGGAGTTGGAGATTTACTCCTTACTTGTTCTAGTCCTAAAAGCCGTAATTATTCTTTCGGCTATATAATTGGAAGTACAAAAGACAAAAAGAAAATAGATGCTTATTTAAAAGAAAATACCGTTGAGGGTTATTATACTTTAAATTCCATCTATTTAATGCTTCAAAAAAAAGGAGTTAATATTCCCCTTATTAATTTAATTCATGATATTGTTTGTAATGGCAAAGATCCATCTAGTTTAGCGCACTTTTTGATTAGTAAAGAGTAATTCATTAATAATATAATCGGCGATTAAAAGACCAGCAATACCGGGAGAAGTAATCATAGAATTTACTTTTCCCTTTTTTAGTGGTAAAGATTCATTGTAACAAACGGGTATTTTTAAATCTATTTGATTATCTCTTACTAATTTTCTTAAGTTTTTTGCTAAAGGATCATTTTTAGTTTTATCTAAAGTTGTTATTTTAATATTATGAGCTTCTACCCTATTACCCATACCCATGGCACTAATTATTTTTATATGATTAAGATGGGCAAATCTAATTAATTCTAATTTCGTTTTTAAGGTATCACAAGCATCAATTATGAAGTCAAAATCTTTATCTAAATTATTTATATTATTTTCATCTAAAAACTCTTCTATCGCGCTTATTTTAATATCTTTATTTAAATCACTAGCCATAGATTTAGCTACTTCGACTTTAGATAAGCCAATTGTCTTTAAATTAGCCACTAGTTGGCGGTTTAAATTAGATAATTCGACTTTATCTTTATCAATTACAGTAATATTTTTAAATCCACTTCTAATAAGTCCTAAATAAGCAAAACTACCTACTCCTCCACAACCTACTAATAATATTTTTGCTTGTTCTAATTTGGCAAAATTCTCTTTTCCAATTAAATCAATTATTCTTTCATACATTTTTCATCACCAAAAAACCTAGTGGCAGTTATCTGGATAAAATCCCGCTTCTTGCAGGTGGTAGAACACATATCAAGTATTAGGATCCTCACTATAAAGTGTGAGTCTTCAACACCACAAGATAATTAGTTCCCCAATTTATCTATATAGTCGGTTTTATATGAATAACTTACCTTACTAGGTATTTATATTATATCATAGTATTTTATCTTTATACACTACCTTTAACTTAATTTGACACCCTTATCTTCCAAACCCTTATTTTCAGGGGCCTCTCTTAATTGAAAATTAGTGTAAGCCATTTGTAAAGTGCTTAATATTTCATCGGTACTTAAGCCACTCATTTTAAGTCTTTCTAAAGTATTATTTATCTCTTCTATAGCATAATCTTTACTACTCTTAAGCATCGCTTCCGCAAATAATTTTAAATTTTCAATATTAATTGGATCTATCACTAAAACATCGGTATCCAAACAAGGAATAAGTTGATATCTTAATTTGACTCCTTTTTTATTGGCCAAACTTTCCATAATTAAAAATTTACCTTCATAACCTAATATATGGCTTTCAATGATTCCTTCTTCTCTAACGGAAATATGTTTAGCTAAACTTATTTTATTTAAAGTATGATAATCTCCTACTACGTCATCTAAAATAGTTAAATTTCTAAATTCTGGATTACTTGGCAATATAGTTAGGGGATTTTCTCTATCATTAAACATACTAGTCATAAATTGATTAAAAGCATCTGTTAAAAAAATTTCATAATTAGTCATTATTTCTTTTCTTAAAGTACTAGCTTCTTCTAATTTACTATTACCTTTCCATGTGTTAATATTCATCATTTTTAATGAAGCCATTGTTATCTCCCCTTTTTATAATTATTGCTATCTTTTTTGACTTATTTCTTCATTAGCTACTTTAGCATAAGCCACTTTTAATAAATCCATTATTTCTTGAGAATTTAATCCTTGAGTCCTTAAATCTTCAATTAATTTATCAACCATATTAGGACTTTCTTCTCTTGTTGATACTATATTAAGAGCAAATTCTACTAATTTGTCCATATCAACCATATCACAGTCAGAATCAAATTCTCTATCTTTAGCAATGGTAATGTTATAAGCATCATAAACTTGAGAAAATGGAAGATATATAACATGTTTACTTACTAAATAGCCTATCATTCCTTGATAATTTAAAGCTATTTGATAATCTACTCTAGAATATTTTGGACTTTCGTCATCATCAGCAAATCTATAAGCGCGTTTAAGATCATTATAACTCATATAATCATTGATAACACTTAAAAGAATTTGGGCTTTTTCTTCATTATCTTTTTCCTCATTATCTTCATCATATTCTAAAGACATAGAACTGGCTACTTCAAATAGCCAAGCCATATATTCTGGACTTAAAAATTCTTCATATAAGCTATATTTATTTTCTCTTTCTTTTTCAAGATTGTTTAATTGTTGGGTTAAATTAGCTTTGGTTTTATCAATTTCTCTAAATGTTTTCATAAAAATTCCTTTCAAATATGTTATATATTATAATATTTTCTTCTAAAATAATCAAGATATAATAAAATAGTATATTTTCCTTTGTTAGAATTTTTAATAAAAATTAATAAAATAATTAAATAAAAATACTATTTTTTTATTTAA
>CANQXW010000018.1 GCA_947627925.1 uncultured Bacilli bacterium
TATAGCTTATTTCTTATTTCGAATATCCAAATCAAAATTTTATACCATTTCGAATATCGTTAAACTAATTAACATTGTTAAAAAGTAATTGTTAATTTATTTAAATGCTGATATACTAAAGGCGAAAGTGAGAAATAGAAATGAAAAAATTTTGGAAAACATTAGGGACATTTATTTTAGGAATAGTTTTATTTTTAGGAGTAATAGTCTTGTTAATATTAATTCCTTTAAGACATACATTTAGTGAAAAAACTATTAAAGAAATGATATCTTCTTTGGAAATTGAAAAAGAAGTGGAAAATAATCCGGAATTAAAGGAAAGCATAGAAGAAGTTTTAATGCCAGTTTATGAAATTACGAGAGAAGTAGGTCTTAGTGATGATGTGGTTTTAAAATTACTAGATACCAAAGAAGTAAAAGATTTTATTGGGGACATTACTAGTAATGTTTATACCGCAATTATAACAGGAGAGAATCAAAAATTAATTAATGCCCAAAATATTGAAAGAATTATGAGCGAAGCGATTGATGATATAAATTCTTTAGAAATATATGAAATTGATAATAAAACTAAAACCGAAATTATTGATTTTGTTAAAAAGGAAGCCACTGATTATGAAGATTTAATACCAGAAACTAATGTCATTTTAGATGGCTTTTCTGAAGAAAATATGCAAATTTTAAATGTAATTCGTTTTGTTTTATCTAATGAACTAACCTTGTTAGTTAGCATTATTTCTTTAGGAGCTTTACTTTTAATTATGCTTCTTAACCTAGCTAAATGGAAATGGATTAAAATATCTAGTGGTATAGTTTTAGGAAGTGCTATATTAATGATATTGGTAACATCTGTTATCTTAGGAGTTAATAATTATATTTTAGTTAATGATTATGCTTATATTGCTAGTGTTATTAATAAATATGTTAATTTAAATTATCTTTTATCGGGAATTACCTTCCTAGTAACTATTATTATATTAATTATTTATAGTGTTATTTTAAAAAAGAAAAGTAAGATAGAGAATTAAGCCTACTAGGCAAAGAATAATATTTGATTTATAATTAAATAGAGGTGGATTATGAGAGAATTAAAATTAAAAAAATGTTTAAATTGTGGGGCAATCATTAAAGTAATTGAAGATTGTCATTGTGCTTGTAATTTTATTTGTTGTGATGAAAAAATGGCTGATATAAAACCAAATACGGAGGAGGCTGCAGTCGAAAAACATCTTCCTACTTATGAGGTTAAAGGAGATAAAATTGAAGTTCAAGTAAACCATGTGATGGATGCTGATCATTATATTGAATGGCTTAGTTTTGTTTCTGAAGAATATGAAGAAACTGTTTATTTAGAACCTGGTAGGGATGCAAAAGCAATATTCCCATATCAAAAAGGAACTTTGTATTCTTATTGTAATAAACATGGTTTATGGAGTGAAACGGTTAAATAATTTGCCAAAACCGTTTTTTCATTATAAAATAGATTTAGGTGGTTAGAATGGGTAAAGTATATGATAAGGTATTAGAATTTAAAAATAAATATCCGGGCGGTATTTTTTGGCGTCTTAAAAAGCATGCAAAAGTAATTGAAGATTATATCAATCCTGATGAAGAGGTTTTATATGCTTTTTGTGCTCAAAAGAATGATAAATTTAGCGAATTATTTAATACTTTTGTAATTGTTCTTACTAATAAAAGAATTTTATTAGGTCATAAAAGACTAACTTGGGGTAGTTTTCTTTATTCCATAACACCTGATTTATACAATGATATGGAAATATATAAGGGCTTAATATGGGGTAAAGTAACTATCGATACTGTTAAAGAAGTAGTTGTTTTAACAAATATTTCAACTAAT
The DNA here is from genome assembly GCA_947627925.1 of uncultured Bacilli bacterium. Lineage (GTDB taxonomy): Bacteria > Bacillota_I > Bacilli_A > RF39 > UBA660 > SIG200. The sequence goes on from CANQXW010000018.1 coordinate 1,859, forward strand.
GCGTTAGATGAAATTGAAACTACTATTTCCGAATTTATGATGAAAGAGAAAAAGAAGTATGGAGAGTCAAAAAAAGAAGATTAAATTATATATCTTTATCGTCGTTTTAATTGGGTGCTTTGGTACTTTTCTTTTTTTCACTTTTAAACCTTATTCTTATAATCGCAAGTACCAAGTTAATAAATATGAAATTCAAGAATTATATAATAAAGAAACCGGTTATTATACCTTTTTAGTGCAAGATGATGATACTGTTTATCCTTTTTTAATTAATCACAAATATACTAAAAGAAGAGAGTTAATCAATAATGTTTTAGAATATAAAGAGGAAAATGAAAAGTGTCTTTTACCAGAAGGAAAAGATTTTGATTTCTATCCTTTATGTAATAATGAAGGAGGAGTCTATACTTATAATTTAAGTAACATAAAAGTAGATAATTATACATATTCTAAAATAACTAATATAGATAAATCATATGAAAAGATTGAACTAAATTATTTAAATGATAAAAGTTATTTGATCTTTAATTATCGGGGATTTTATTCTTTAAATGCTAAAGAAAATAAAAATATAAATTTATTTAATAATGATATTTATACTTTAAATTTAATCTATCAAAGTAGGGAGTATGTTATTGTGCCTGATTATAATGAAAATCATTATTTTTCTAAAATATATTTAATCAATATTAAAACTGGTACTTATGAAGATATTAAATTAGAAACACCAATATCTTTTGATAGTGTATTTTTAGGAGAATATAAAAATAAAGTTTACTTACTTGATAAAAAAGAAGAAAAAGAATATCAAATTAATTTAAGAACTAAAAAGATAGAAGAAACTGATTATGTAATTTTAGAAAATAATAAATTAGTTAAGAAAAACTTTAAAGATATTGTTGTTAATAATTTAAATTTTTTGCCAATTTTTTATCCTGAATATAAATTACAAAATAATATTTTATATCAAGTGATTGAAGATAATTTAGTTAAAATATCTAATTTAGAAGTTAGCAAAATAGTTAAAGTCGAAGATGATACAATCTATTATTTAGCTAAGGATAGTTTAATGATGTATAATAATAAGATCGGAGAAGTTAAATTACTTAGTAGTTTTGAATGGAACTTTAATAATGATAATATTATCTATATTTTTTAAATAACATCTTAATTTTTTTAACATACTTTATATTAGAGGTGTTATATGTTTGAAAGTTATAAATTAAGTAAAGGCGAAGATTTAGATAGTGTTGCTAAAAAATTTAATACCAGTGTTAAAGTCTTACAAGATTTAAATAATATTTATTTTTTAGATAGTTTAAGAGAAGATATGGAATTAATTGTACCAGCAAGTAGTAAAGATTATTTTAATTATTATACGGTAGAAACCGGAGATAGTCTTTATGCGATTGCGAGAAAGTATAATATTAATCCGGAATTACTAGCGAGTATGAATGGTCTTAATATGGATGATTATATTTATCCTAATCAACAATTGTTAATTCCGAAAAATGGTTATTCGTATTATATAACGGCTGAAGGAGATACTTTAGATGAAGTTATTAAAGTATTTAATAGTAATAAAGATAAATTTTTAAAAGAAAATGGGACAATTTATTTAATGGCTGGTCAATTACTTGTTAATAAGAAAAACTAGGATATGTTATAAATTTATATCCTAGTTCTTTTTTTCTAAAAATAATATTAAACTAAAGGTAAAATAGACTGTTTCTTCCTAGGGATTTATTTACATTTTATTTGGTTTTTGATATGATATATATGAGTATAGGGGAATAGATATGATACTAAGAAGGCCTTATGCGTTTCTAATTAAACATTTTAGATTAATTAACTTCTTACTTGCTATATTTACCGGTTTTATTGCCTATTTGACTTATAATATAGCGGCTTTTTTTAGTGAATATATTTCGAATGGATATACAGGTAATTTTTATGAAGGATTTTATACAGAATACATTCCTTTAACATTTTATGTGGGATTAATATTAATTTGTTTTCTACTTATTTTATTGTGTGGTTTATTTTTATATAAAAAGAAAAATAATAAAGTTTATGTAGCGGCCTTGATATATTATCTAGTAGCTTTTGCCTTATTATCTGTTGTCAAAAATGAAATGATTATAATGGAAAGCAATGTAATTACAGCGGAAGCGGCGAGGGCTTTTAGAGATATTTCTTTAATTATCATGATTCCGCAAGTAGTCTTTTTAATCTTCTTTTTAATGTATGGCTTTGGTTTTAATTTTAGTAAGTTTAATTTTCAACAAGATTTAAAAGATTTGCAAATAACCGAAGAAGATAATGAAGAAATTGAAATAACTATTAAGACAGATAATATTAAACTACAAAGAAATTTCCGAAGGTTTTTAAGAGAGTTTAAATATTACATTAAAGAAAATAAATTTTTCTTTATTGTTATTTGTGTTGCTTTAGTAGGTTTAATTGGCTATGGATTATATTTAACTTTGCCCGAAATTGTTGATTCTAAATATGTTCAAGGAGAAACATTTAATTTTAACAATCTTACTTATCGAATTGAAGACAGTATCATTACTAATTTAGATTATAATGGTAATGTTTTAAAAGATAATAAATATTATTTAGTTGCTAAATTGTATGTTAAAAATAATTCTTCTGTTTCAGAATCTTTGAATATCAATAATTTTCGTTTGGAAGTGGGGAAAAAATATTATTATCCTTCTTCTGATAGAGGTTCATATTTTATAGATTATGCGAAAAATTTTTCCGGTTCTAATTTAAAAAAAGAATCTGAAAATACCTTTTCTTTGATTTATGAACTTGATACTAAGGATGTTAAGAAAACTTATCGAATTAAAATTAATAATGGATCAGCAATGGCAGATAATGTTTGGATTGGAAAATTTAATTATGTTACAATTACTCCAGTTATAGTAGATAAAATTATGAGTGAAGGAGAATATAAAGTAGGAGAAGATATAAACTTTAGTAACTCATATTTAAAAAATACTACTTTTACAGTATCTGATTATAGTATAGAAAATAGGTATTATTATACATATAAATATTGTCTTAAATTAGATGAGTGTGAAACTTATCAAAACATGATAAATTTAGGTTATAAATCCCAAGATAAAAGTTTATTAATATTGGGTTATAATTTTGATATAGATAAAACAGTACCTTTTTATAATGACGCTGTTGATGTTACTACTTTTGCGTCAACTTTCTTTAAGATAAGGTATAGTTATGAAGATGAAGTAGCTTTAGAGACAATTAAAGATGTTACACCAAAAAGTGATAAATCAAAACTAGTTTTTGAAGTCAATAAAAAAGTAAGAAATGCTAATCATTTGTGGTTATCAATAATTATTCGGAATAAAGAATATTTGATTAAATTAAAATAATTAGTCGTTATCTTTAAATAATTGATCAGAAAGATCTTTATTTTGTAAAAGATATTGATAGTAACTATTTAAAATTCTATTGTAATTATCAATTCTTTTCTTTAAAAATTTCCATTTAAAATGTGAATATAATATAAGCAATCTATTATATTTTATTTCAATAGGTTTAATTATTTCTTGGTATTCATTATATTTCTTCATACTTATCACTAAACTTATTATATCATAAACAGGCTTTAATGGTTACCGGTATTACGTTTTTTGACATTTGGTAAATTTAGCCAATAAAATGACTAATAATTTATTGGGTTTGTGTTATAATTTTAATGGTGGTTATTTGTGGAAGATAAATATATTAAATTGCTATTAGAAAGATGCTTAGATTTACAAAGGGGAATGCCTCTTTTAATAAGTTATCCTTTAATTATAAGAGACTTTGTTTTAAAAGTAGTTAAGTATGCCAATAAGTTAGGAATTAAAGATATTTATTTAGATGAAAATAATTCTTATGAAGTATATTATGTTTTAAAAAATTATTCTTTAAAAGAAATAGAAAAGAGCCCTTTATTTGACTGTAGTATTTGGGATGAATATGCCAAGAAGAAGGCCGCTTTTCTAATGCTTGAAAGTGAAATTCCTAATTTAATGGATGATATTGATTCTATAAAGTTAGCTAAGTCTGCTTCTTTAAAATTAGCTACGAAACCAATTTATCGAAAGAAACAATTAAAAGGGGAAATTCCTTGGTGTATTGCAGCCGTTCCTAATTTACTTTGGGCTCAAAAGTTATTTCCTAAAAGTAAAACCCCAATAGATGATTTATGGAATTATTTTGCCGATATTTGTATGTTTAATAAAGGTAATCCGAAAACTAATTGGGAAAAATATTTAAAGAGTCAAAAAGAAATGGAAGATAAATTAAATGATTTAAAAATTAGTAAATTATATTATCATAATAAATTAGGCACTAATTTAGAAATAAGTTTATCGCCAAAAGCTTTATGGCGAAGTGCCTCAAGTGATAAGTGGCTCGTCAATATGCCTAGTTATGAAATATTTACAACGCCTCTTTATGATAAAACCGAAGGAATTGTTTATAGTTCTAAACCGCTTATCTATAATGGAAAAACAATTGATAAATTCTATGTTAAATTTAAATCAGGAAAAGTAGAATCTTTTAAAGCAGAAGTTGGAAATGATACTTTAAAAGAAATTATTAATAGTGAAAAGTTAATGGCTTCTTTAGGCGAAGCAGCTTTAGTAGATTATGATTCTCCTATTTCTAATACAAAAGTTGTTTTTGGTACTACTTTAATTGATGAAAATGCCTCTTGTCATATTGCTCTAGGGAGTGGATTTAGTGAATGTATTAAAAATGGCAATAAATTAAGTGCTGCTGAACTTAAAAAATTAGGCGTTAATACTGCGAAAAATCATGTTGATTTTATGATTGGCACCAAAGATCTAACTATTGAAGCTGAGACTAAAAATGGTAGAATAACCATTATGAAAAATGGCAATTTAATTATTTAAATAATTAAATCAAAAAATCTAATAAGTTTTACCTATTAGATTTTTTTCTTTTTCGCCTAGTTAAATTTTGCTTATTTATATATGGATTTTTAATTAAGGCCTCTTGATTTAGTGGCAATAAAGAGTAATTAACTTTCTTTTGGATTGAAGATAATAAGTTAGCTTGAATTTCATTTGGCCTATTGGGGATATTTTCTAACCCTTCATATTCACTAGTATATAAAGCAACTCTTTGCGGAGGAGTTAAAGACCCTTTTTTAGATAATGTTTGAATTTCAAAGATTCTTAAATTTTCATGTTCATCATTTATAGAGAAAACGATTGCTCCAACAGATTTTCCGTTATAAGTAATTTCAACTTTAATGCTATCATTTCTTCTGGTAATTTTTAATCCTTCAGGAGTACGAGTTATTAGCCCCTTATTTAAGTTACTTAGAAACCTAAAAACAATATTTATTATGTTGTCGAATGCTCTTATTGGAGCAAGTTCAGCTTCTCTAATAGCTTTTTTATTTTCAAAAATCTCTTCATACTCTTGAGTTAATTCATCAGCTGTTTTAAAATCCAAATCACTGATTGGTTGCTTATCATTTTGAATTAAAGCTTGATTATAATAACAAACTGATGCTTCAATAATGCCTTTCGTTTGGGCATAATGAGCTTGATACCATTTTTTCCAATATTCATCCTTTGTTTCAACTTCAACTGGTTGGTTTAAAATTTTAAATCTTTTATTATGAGATTCATAATCTGGAGCAAGGTTACCACCAAAAGAAAAATTAAATTGAATCACTCCTGCTAAATCGTTATCAACATCACTATATACGTCATCGTAAGTTACTAAAAGAGTTAATTCTTTTCCTGTATCTTTGCATTGTTCCGTACTCTCATTATTCATATATAATAGACTTCGTGAATATGCATCAGATGCGATAATTATATCGTATTTACCTAGATTATTCACAACGTATTTACCTAAGCTACTATTATTATCTTCTTTAAAATAGATTTTTAATCCTAATTCTTTGGCAATCTGATTATCAAATGTTTTAACTCTTATAGAATCTAAAAATAATATTTTTAAATCAGATTTTTGGGTTGGTAAAGGTAATCTATTTGGATTAATAAATTCTTGAATTGGTACAAAGTCCTTAACTGTTCCAAATTCTTCTAATGTCCGGTTAATTAAGACATTTTCGACAATCCGGCCATACATATTTGCATATGATATTTCTCGCACGTCCCAATCTCGATGGTTAATTCTATCATGTAAAATTGTGTTCAATGACAAATGGTCTGAATAATCAATTCGAATTAAAGTTGTTTGTATTCCGCGTTTTAATTCAGAACATTTTTCATTGAATTCAAGATCTCCATCAAAGAAACCTCGTTGGGTAGCCAAATGTCCTTTAATAATAATGTGATATTTTTTCAGTTCTTGAGGATGTTTAGCAAAATACTGATCAGCTCTGATAATGGATTTAAAATAATCTACATTTTTAAATCCATATTTTATAAGTTCATCATAATCTTCTTGAATATCGGATATTAATAACACATTAGCGGTATTTAATACGTCTTTTTTGTTTTCCTCTAATGCTTTTTCTTTTTTACTTAAATACGTTTCTATATCTAAATTATCGAAATAGCTTTTAACTATATCTCCAGCTATATCTAATAATATATCTCTTAAAATTTGATTTTTTTCTTTAATAAAATCATCTAGAGAAATACCTTTCCATAATTTAATTGTTCCGTCTTTAAGAGATACGACATATTTGCCTATACTATTAGGGTAAAAATGTATAAAGCCGCTAATTTGAGTGTTTGTTTTTTCTTCAAAATCTCTAACTAATAAACTAAAGTCAAGATTATTAAGTGATTTAAATTTTGCTATGGCGCCCGCAATAAATTGCTCGTATGTAATTAGCATTTTTTCCTGATTTTCTTTTTGAGTATTAGAATCCATATGCAAAACCTCCTCGTATATGTAAATATTATAGCATTTTTCTATATTAAAAACGAGTTATGATAACTTATTTGTCGAGAATAAGCTATCATAACCCATTATATTCTTTTCTTTCTAGTCCTGGCTATGCCAGCATCTAAAATTTGATTGCCCTTATCTAAAGATACACTATTTTCTTGATTTAAACTTGATTCCTGTAAGTCTTGATTTAAAGCATTCGCATCGTCTTTCCAAAGTTTGTTATAATTTACTAAAAAAATAGGTTCTTGGGTAATTTCATCGTCGTCTCTATCATCGGGAGCTGGAATATCTATTAATTTAAATTCATCTTGAATAATGGGTGGTTGCCCATTTATATATTTACTTTTACTAGAAGATTTTTCATAAACAATAGTTGGAGTAATCGTTGTTATAGTCGCTACAGAAGATAGAGCCCAAGCAAGAGGGCCACCATAAATCGCTAGAAGAGGTGTAAAAGCAACAACGTCCATTGCTATTACCCCTATTAATAATTTATGTTTTTTTATAAATCCTTTTTTTTCATTTTAACAATTTACCTCATTCAATGTTCAATTTTATATATTATTAATGCTCGACAAATATGAACAGTCCATCGATGGAGCGTATAGAGAAAAAGTTGAATAACTTTTCTCATACTTAATAATAGGTAGAAATAACTACTAACTAATTAAATTATACTATACATTTTACATTTTGAAACAATAAATTATAAAATTTAACATTTAAATTTAAAAAAGTAAAAATTTCTAGAAATATGGTATAATAGAAAATGAATAAAGGTGATTGTTTATGTATGAAATTGCAATAATATCAGATATACATGGCAATTTAGAAGCTTTAAAGGCAGTTTTAGCTGATATTAAAGAAAGAAATATAAGTAAAATTTATTGCCTAGGAGATATCATCGCAAAAGGAACTCATCAACAAGAATGTGTTAATTTAATAAGAGAGAATTGTGATTTAATTTTAAAAGGAAATTGTGATGAATATTTTACAAGTGATATAGATTTATCAACTAAATCTAAACAAGAAGTCGATAGGATAAAATGGAACAAAAGCAAATTAACTGAAGATAGTGCTAAATATTTAAGGAATTTACCTTATTGTTATGAATTTTATATGAGTGGTAGATTAGTTAGATTATTTCATGCTACTCCGGAAAAAATAAATGATTTTGTTGGCAATATTGATACTATTGATAGACTTTATAAATTATTTTTGCCTAGTAAAAATACCATTTCAAATGAGCTGGCTGATGTCGTAATATATGGTCATATTCACACTCCATTTATTCAACGAATATATAATAGAACTATAATTAATACTGGTTCAGTAGGAAATTCTATTGATGTTTTTAGAAACGATGAAAAAGATGGGAATGTTGAAAATACCACCGTTGCAAATTATTTAGTCATTTCAGGATTCTTGAATTCAACTAATATTAATCAACAAATATCTTATGAATTAGTAAGTGTTCCTTATGATATTGATAAAGAATTGGAAGCTAATACAGATAATATCGAATTAGAATCGTATGAAGAAGAAATAAGAAATGGTAAATATAGAAATATGCAAAAGATTTATAAAAGTTTTGAAATAAGAGGAATAGATAAAGATAGAATATAACTTATATTTTGCCTTTAATAAAATAATTAACCTCCTAGAAATTTTGACAAGTATATCAAAATATCCTATGGGGATTTTTTATTTCAATAAAAATCATCTCTAGATGGAGATGAAATATATTTGAATGTTCGTGCATTTCGAACAGATTCGCCATTTGAGGAGCCGACCGGATTTGAAGCGGTAATGATGGTTGTTGTAGGTTTCAACTTAATATCATAATACTTGGTTTCCCTGTATTTAAATTAATTAGCAATAAATCAAAATGACTTTTTTAGTTTAATATTTGTTCATTAGCGATTGCTAGTCTAGGTTCTTTTCTTCTTTAATTAAAAAATCAATAATATTTATAACTTGAATTCCATCTATTTGTTTATTTTTGACATTATCCATAGTTAGTATTACTTTTCTGTAGTTATCATTAATTGCTAAAAGTGATTTTTTTTCTCGTTCTTCTACTTTTTCATCTGCTAGGCTTCTTGTAACTTGAAAGTATATTTTTTCGTTAGGGCTTATAGCAATAAAATCGATTTCTATATCATTGTATTGTCCTACATATACTTCATATCCTCGTCTTAATAGTTCTATATATATAATGTTTTCATAACTATTACCTGTGTCATAAGAAGAAATACCTGCAATGATATTTTTAAGCCCGTTGTCTATAAAGTAATATTTTCCTTGTGTTTTTAGTAATTGTTTTCCTTTTAATTCATAACGAGGAACCCTATACATAAAATAAGCATTTTCTAACATTTTTAAGTAAGAATCGACTGTTTCATTTGTAATTGAACTACCATTTTTTTTCATAAATTCAGCAATTGCATAAGGAGTGGTAAGGTTGCCAATTGTAGATGCCATATATTTTATTAAATTGTCTAAAAAAACAATATCTTTTATGTTGTTACGGCTAATGACATCTTTTTTTAAGACAACTTCTTTTAAATCATTTAAATAATTCATAATTAAGTTTTCGTTATCATTCATATTTACAATCATGGGCATGCCACCATATCTTAAATATTTATCAAACTTTTCAAATTTATCTTCGGTGTTTTTAAAAGGATAGATACTGATAAACTCCTTAAATGAAAAAGGATATATTTTTATGGTCAAAACTCTTCCAGCAAGAAGGGTGGTTAGTTCACTTGACAATAAGTATGCATTTGAACCTGTTATGTAGATATCAGCATTAAAATCAACTAAAATAGAATTTACGGCCTTTTCCCATTGTGAAATATTTTGTACTTCATCAAGTAATATATAGAATTTATTTTTGTTAATAATTTTATTTTTTATATAATTATATAAATCATTATAATCCTTAATATCATAAAAGTCGGCACTTTCAAAATTCATATAAATAATATTTGTTTTTTTTATTTTTTGAGTTAGCAAATAATCTTTGTATTGAAGCAATAGTGTACTTTTTCCTGATCTTCGAACTCCAACTATAACTTTAATTAAATTAAGGTCTTTACTTTCTATTAATTCATTTAAATATTTTTTACGTATTAACATACAAAACACCTCATATTAAATATATAATATTTTTTTAATTCTGTCAAGTTTTACGGGCGTAACCGTAAAAAATGTTATTTTTACTTTTTTTTACGGTTACAAAATATTTCCTTAAAATAAAATCAATAAATGATTTTTTAGAATATTTAGGCGTTTTTTAAATTTTTTCTAAATTCGTCAGTAATTCTTCATTGGAATAAAAAAGAACTACCTTTATTTGGATAATTCCTTTATTTTATTATGGAGCGATTGTGGAATATATCTACAATTTCTACTCATCGCGATTCGATAAACATAATATCAATCACAAATGATATTTTATCTTAAATGTTTTCTAAATAAGCTGTTTTATGATAGAATTATATTGGTGATTTCAGTGCAGTTAGAAGATTTAAAAATTGAATATGATAAACTTCAATTAAAATATGGTGCTAGAGAATTGGATTCAATTTATAATGGTGGTTGTAAAAACAATCCCGATATTTGTTTTGTTTTTATGAATCCAACTGGGCGAAATATAGCATCTTCCAAAAGTTGGAAAGGGATTAAATCTCCTTGGATAGGAACTAATAATATATGGGACTTATTTTTTGAATTAAATTTAATGGATAGAAATATTTATAGAAAAATAAAAAAAATTAAAGGTACAGATTGGACAGAAAAATTTGCCGAAGAAGTTTACAAAGATGTTGAAAAACACAAATATTTTATTACAAATTTAGGAAAGTGTACACAAGTAGATGCTAGAGAATTGCCTGATAATGTTTATAAAAAATATTTATATTTGTTAGAAAAAGAATTTGAAATAATTAATCCTAAAGTAATTATTTTATTTGGTAATCAAGTAAGCTCTATTGTATTAGATGAAAAAATATCGGTTTCTAAAGTAAGAAAACAACTTTTTGAGAAGAAAATAAATGGGAAAACATACAACTTTTATTCTGTTTATTATCCAGTAGGTAACGGAAGATTTAATATTGATAAATCTATTGAAGATATTAAATGGATAATGAAAAATTTATCAATACAAAATCGAGAGATTTTGGAAAATGAAAGCAAGAAAACAACTGTATAAATATATCGAAAATAAATGCTAATAAATAAATTTCCATTTTTATTAATTATATTTTTGACGAAATAGTTAACCTCTAGGAATTTTGACAAGTGTGTCAAAATATCTTATGGGGATTTTTATTTCAATAAAAAATCATCTCCATCTAGAGACGAAATATATTTAAATGCTCGAAAGTTCGAACAGATTCATCACTGGAGGAGCCGACCGGATTTGAACCGGTGATGATGGTGTTGCAGACCAGGGCCTTACCACTTGGCTACGGCTCCAAATAAATTTAAATAACATTAATATTTTACCTTAAATCCTAGGGTATGTCAATTAAGTTATATCTTATATTTAATAAATTTTATGTTGAAATAAACCAAATATTTCCTAATCAGAAAAAATATTATATTTTAAATTATTATGTTAAAATATAATAAAAAATTGTAATTTAAGTCTAAAGCAACTAATATTTAACAAAAAGATACTGAAAGTTGGTGGTTGCTAATGATATTTTATTTTAAAATGATTAGCGAGGTGAGAAAATGAGTTTTGGCGAAAAGCTGGCAAGTTTAAGAAAAGAAATGGGGATTAGTCAAGAAGAACTAGCAAATGAGTTAAATGTTTCTAGACAAGCTGTTAGTAAATGGGAAAGCAATAGTGCTTATCCGGAAACTGATAAAATAATTGCAATTTGTAAAATGTTTAATTATAGTATGGATGAATTAATTGGTTTAAAAAAAGGACATGAAACAAAAAAAGAAGTAAATTTATTTAATAAATATTTTGATCATTTTATTAAAGGAATAAAAATGTTTTCATTAATGACTTTTAAGCAAAAAATTAAATGTTTATTAGAATTATTCTTTTATAGTATTTGCTTAATTATTTTATTTGTGGCACTTAGTTCTATATTAAAAATTATTTTTGTAGAATCTTTTTCTTTTATTCCTCGAGAAATAAGAAATCATTTTATTGGTCTTTTAGGAGGATGTTGGTCTTTAATTTATTTAGTTTTAGCAATATATACTATCATTAAAATATATAAGATAAGATATTTAGATTATTATGAAGAAGTAAGTCCAGAAGTAGTTCACGATAATATTAAAGAAGATAGTGATAAATCCAAAATAAATATTCGCGAAGAAAAAATAATTATTCGGGATGCTAATCATGATTTTAATCCTTTAAAGTGTCTTAAAAAAATATTTAACTTTTTGGGAAAAATCATAGTAAGTTTTATTGCTATTCCAATTTGTATCATTTTTATCCTTTTAGTCATGGCTTTCATATTTACTCTATATTATATTGGTAATGGCATTATCATTTTATATGTTGCCCTAGGAATTATTAGTGCCATATTATTTGCCTATTTATTAATTGAGCTTTCTTTCAAATTTATTTTTGGTATGCCTATTAAAGCCAAAAAGTATTTAATTATTTTTCTGTCTTCCATTATATTATGTGGAATAAGTGGAGGCTTGTTTTTAGGAGAGATATCCCAATATGAAATAACACCCGTTACCACTTTAAAAGATTTAGATAATAAAATTGTTGTGCCGATGAGTGATAATACAGCTATTCATTATTTAAGAAATGCTGATATTATTTTTGAAGATCGAAGTGATATATTAAGTGAATTTTATGTTTTTGATAAAGATTTAGTTAATATTATTCCTTCTTCTTATAGTACCTTGGGATTCTTTGAAAATGGTATAAAATATATAATTTATGATTTTAATTATTATTATGAAGGATTAAGTGCTAAAAGTTTTATTAATATGATATTAAAGTCGACAAAAGATAAAAAATTATATTATTATAAAGAAGATGTTCATATTGTTGTTCATCTAAGTAAAGGCAATTATGAAAAAATATTAAAAAACAATGAAGAGCTAGGTTTATAATTTATATAATAAGTAATATGTTTAAAATTCTTTTTTGTAAAGAAGGTTATTATGAAAAAATTAGAATATAAAGAGAAAATGGAAAAAATGCTATCTAGAACACTATTAATATAGATAGTATTTTTTCTTGTAATTTTCACATAGAGATAATATAATAGGAATAGTCTTTTAAATGGACAATATATTTAATAAGGAGGCTAAATATGCTAGAAATAAAAAAGATAACTAAAATTTATAAATTAGATAACTTTGAACAAAAAGCCTTAGATAATGTTAGTATTAAATTTAGAGAGAGTGAATTTGTCTCCATTTTAGGTCCATCTGGATCAGGTAAGACAACTCTTTTAAACATTATTGGGGGTTTAGATAAATACACTAGTGGTGATTTAATTATTAATGGTACTTCTACCAAAAAATATAAAGATCATGATTGGGATATTTATCGTAATCATAAAGTTGGCTTTGTTTTCCAAAGTTATAATTTAATTGCCCATCAAAGTGTTCTTGCTAATGTGGAGTTAGCTTTGACTTTAAGTGGAGTATCTAAAAAGGAAAGAAGAGAAAGAGCCATTAAGGCTTTGGAAGATGTTGGTTTAAAAAATCATATTTATAAAAAACCTAATCAACTTTCTGGTGGTCAAATGCAAAGGGTAGCAATAGCAAGAGCGCTTGTCAATAACCCTTCCATTGTTTTAGCCGATGAGCCAAGTGGAGCACTAGATACTAAAACTAGTTTACAAATTATGGAACTTTTAAAAGAGATTTCCAAAGATAAATTAGTTATTATGGTTACTCATAATCCGGATTTAGCTAAAGATTATTCTACTAGAATTATTAGTATTAAAGATGGAGTAATTGAAAGTGATAGCAATGCTTATCATGGCGATGGAGAAGAAGTAGAAGAAAAACCCGATAAGAAAAAATCTAGTATGTCATTTAGAACCGCCATATCTTTAAGTTTAAATAACTTAATGACCAAAAAAGGAAGAACTATTTTAACCGCTTTTGCTGGTTCTATTGGTATCATTGGTATTTCTCTTATTATGTCCTTATCGAATGGATTTGAAAGATATATCGCAAAAGTTCAAGAAGATACTTTAACTAGCTATCCTCTATCTATTGAAAAGCAAACGGTGGATTTTTCTTCGATGATGAGTAGTATGGCCGAAGATAATAGCAAGAGTCATGATGATAAGAATAAAGTTTATTCCAATAATATTATGACTGATATGATGAGTATGGTAACAGAACAAGTTACCACAAATAATTTAGAAGATTTTAAAAAATATATTGATGATAATCATGATCTTCAAGATAAAGTTAATGATATTAAATATAGTTATAATTTTGATTTAACTATTTATGATCCGGATACTTCTAAAGGCATTAATAAAATTAATCCTTCTCATATTTTAGATGAAATGGGTATGGGAAATATGATGATGATGAGTAACTATGAAATTTGGACCGAACTTACGGATAATAAAGAGTTACTTAAGAGTCAATATGATGTTTTAGCCGGAAGACTTCCTGAGAATTATGATGAAATTGTTTTAATTGTCGATGAAAATAATTCGATTAATGATTATGCTCTATATTCTTTAGGACTAAAAGATAAAGAAGAATTATATAATTTATTTCAAAGTACTTTAAGAGGTGAAAAATATGAAACTGAAGATAAAAATTATACTTTTGATGAGTTATTAGCTTTAGAGTACAAATTAGTTTATAATTCCTCTTTATATGAAAAAGAAAATGGAATATGGGTTAATAAAGAAAATGATTTAAGCTATATGAAAAATCTTTTAGGAAAATCTGATACTTTAAAAGTAGTGGGAATAATGCGCCCTAATGAAGAAGCGGCCATTTCAGAGAGTGCGGGTGGTATTGGCTATACTAGTGATTTAACTAAACATATAATTGAACATAATAACAACTCCAAAATAGCCGAAGAACAATTAAAAAATAAGAATATTAATGTTTTAACTGGGGAGGCATTTAAAGAAGTTGAATCTTATGATAATAATTTAGCTTTGCTGGGTGTTGTTGATTTAGAAAATCCAAGTAGAATTGATATTTATCCTAAAAGTTTTGATGATAAAGAAGCCATTGAAAATATAATTAGTGATTATAATAATGGCAAAGAAGATGCTGATAAAATTCAATACACCGATTATGTAGGACTTCTTATGAGTAGTGTAACAACCATTGTAGATATTATTAGTTATGTTTTAATTGCTTTTGTTAGTATATCCTTAATTGTATCTTCTATCATGATTGGTATTATTACTTATATTAGTGTCTTAGAAAGAACTAAAGAAATTGGTATTTTAAGAAGTATTGGCGCTAGTAAAAAAGATATTGCGAGAGTGTTTAATGCGGAAACCTTTATTATTGGTTTAATATCTGGTTTACTGGGTATTGGTGTTACTTTCTTGTTGAGTATTCCAATTAATATGGTGTTAAAGAGTTTAGTAAATATTTCTAATATTTGTAAGTTACCAATTGTGGGTAGTATAACTTTAGTCATTATTAGTGTTATTTTAACGGTTATAAGTGGTTTAATACCATCTAAAGTAGCAAGCAAAAAAGATCCAGTTATTGCTTTAAGAACGGAATAGAAATAAAAATGCACAAAGTGTTAAATATCTTGTGCATTTTTTAGTCTTTTAGACTTTTAAACTATAGAAAACTTAATTTATTAAATGCTAAAATATTGCGATAAAAGTTAAGTTATGCTATACTAATTTTGAAGAATAGGAAAGGTCAATATGAATAAAAAGGTTACTAGTGCTAGTAGTAAAGTCAAGAATGAAATTGATGAAGATTTAGAAATTAAAAAAGTTGCTCATTCTAAAAGTTATATTCAAACATTACTATTAATTATCTTAATAATTCTTTTTGCTTTGACTCTTTTTTGTGCCTGCTTTTATATTGGAAAATATTATGAAGCTAAAAATAAAGTTAAAGGTGATACCGAGTTAATTGAAATTAATAAAGAAAATAATAAATCTTTTATTACGAATAATGGTCCGTTTGAAAAAGTTATTGACGACACTTTAGAAGAAGATGCGATAGTAGAGTCATTTGCTAATGTGGAAGTAAGTACAGATGCTAATAGTAAAAATGATGGAGTATTAGTATATGATGTTAAATATGAAATTATCCAAAATGATTTTGCATTTAATCCTATTTCTACTATTAGTAGCAATATTTTAGTTCGTTTTTCTTATTCATTTGATAATAAAGAATGGATTAGTACTGGTTATGTTTTAACGGCTCCCGATCTAACTCTTTCGCCTTTAATGAGTAATTACTATGATATTGGGGGTATTGTGGGCACTATTAATGTTGCTACTAATTATGAGTTATCTAGTAAACCAGGTGAAACTAAAAAAATGTACTGGAAAAGTGAAACCTTGATTAGAAATAATAGCGATACTGTGGGAAAATCATTTAAAGCTAATTTAAAAATTGAATATAAAGAGAGTGCCTAGTCAAAACATTAAAGTATTGTTATTGAGAAAAAAGTTGTTTATAATTATTTTAGAATAAGGATGAGTCGTATGGATAATGCCGAAGAAACACGTTTAAATTTTAAAGGTTTATTTAAATATATTTCCACTGTAGTGAGTTGGACTGTTTTTATTTTGCTTTGTGTAGTGGGCATTTTATTAGTTTATTATTTTATATCAGTTCGTCTTTATGCTACTCATGGTGAAAAATTTGAACCTAAATTTTCGGTTTATACTGTTGTTTCGGAAAGTATGGAACCAACGATTGATAAATATGATGTAATTGTAAATACCAAAATAAATAGTATTGATGATGTTAAAGTAAATGATGTTATTACCTATATTTCTACTTGGCAAGTTAATTATGGTATGACAGTTACCCATAGAGTTATAGGCACTAAAACTTTAGATGATGGGTCTAAATGTTTAATAACAAGAGGAGATAATAATACATCAGAAGATCCTATTTGTATTAAGAAAAGCAATGTTATCGGGGTTGTAAAGGCCGTTATTCCATCTTTGGGACGAATTCAATTCTTCTTATCAAGTAGTATTGGTTGGCTACTCGTAGTTTTAATCCCAGCTCTATATATTATTGTTAAAGATATTTTAAAAATATTTAATTTATCAAAAGATATTAAAGAAGAAAATAACGAAAAGGGTAACCCTTTAGAAACCGAAAAAATCAAAGAAGAAATTGATTCTCGAGCTAAAAAAATATTACGGGAAAGTAAAAGCGAAAATAAATATTTAAAAGATGCTTATGAAGAGTTAGAGAAAGTAAAGAATAGCAAATAATAAATCTTTACTTTTTTGTTTATTTGCTTTAAAATACATATTAAGAAGGAAGTGTTATAATGGAATTAAAAGGTTCTAAAACAGAAAGTAATTTAATGGCTGCTTTTGCTGGTGAAAGTCAAGCTCGTAACAAATATACTTATTATGCAAGTAAAGCCAGAAAAGAAGGTTATGAACAAATTGCCGCTATTTTTGAAGAAACGGCTAATAATGAAAAAGAACATGCTAAATTATGGTTTAAAGAATTACATAATGGCGAAGTTCCTGATACGCATACTAATTTAGAAGATGCAGCAGCTGGCGAAAATTATGAATGGACAGATATGTATCAAGAATTTGCCAAAACAGCTAAAGAAGAAGGTTTCGACAGATTAGCTACTTTATTTGAAATGGTTGGCAAAATTGAAAAAGAACATGAAGAAAGATATCGTAAATTAATTAGTAATATGGATGAAGGATTAGTATTCTCATCTGAAGGCGATACTATTTGGGTATGTCGTAATTGTGGTCATGTCGTTGTTGGTAAGAAAGCTCCTGAAATTTGCCCAGTATGTAAACATGCTCAAAGTTATTTTGAAAGAAAAGCTGAAAACTATTAATAAAATAAATGCGTTGATTTAATTTAAGTAGGTTATTATTTCTTAGCTTAGAGAATAAATATAATTGGTGAAAATATTTATAGATAAATAATAATTGAAATTCGCTTAAGGAGCATTTAAGGGATTATTCACAATACGAATTAAAGTGTATGAAATTAATTTCATAAATAAAGGTGGTACCGCGGAGTATACTTCGTCCTTTAGCCAATTTATTTATGAAATTTTTATTTTAAAGAAAGGGATGATTATATGCATGATGATAAAATTAAAGAAATAGAAAGTGAATTACAAACAGCTTTTGAAGGAATAAAAACCCTAAATGATTTAGAAAATTTAAAGGTTTTATATATGGGTAAGAATGGGAAAATTACTTTAGTTAATAGCCTTATTAAAGAAGTACCAAATGAAGAGAAAAAAGAATTTGGAATGAAAGTAAATGAGTTAAAAAACACTTTTAATACAAGTTATGAAAAAATTAAAGAAGAATTAGAAAATGCGGAGATTAATGCAAAATTAAATAAAGAAGCTATTGATGTTACTTTACCAGGAGTAAATTTAGAAACGGGTAGTGCCCATCCAATTGAAAGAATAATTGAAAGTTTAGAATCTTTACTTATGAGTATGGGATATGATGTAGTTGAAGGACCAGAAGTTGAAAAAGACTTATACAATTTTGAACTTTTAAACTTACCAAAAGGACATCCAGCTAGAGATGCCCAAGATACTTTTTATATTAAAGGCGAAGAATATTTATTAAGGAGTCAAACTAGTCCCGTCCAAGTAAGAGAAATGCTAGCGGGCAAAGGGGAAGAGCCAATAAGGATTATTTGTCCTGGTAAAACTTATAGAAGAGATGAAGATGATGCGACTCATTCACATGAATTTACCCAAATGGAAGGACTTTTAGTTGATCAAAATATTACGCTAGGAGATTTAAAAGGAACTTTTGAAGAAATAGCTAAAATGCTTTTTGGTAAAAGTCGAGAAACAAGATTTAGGCCAAGTTATTATCCATTTACGGAGCCAAGTGTGGAAATGGATATTAGTTGTTTTAATTGTAATGGTAAGGGTTGTAATATTTGTAAAGGTACTGGTTGGATTACCGTGGGCGGAGCTGGAATGGTTAATCCCATTGTTTTAAGAAACTGTGGTTATGATCCTGATCGGTGGAATGGCTTTGCCTTTGGTTTTGGCATTGAAAGACTAGCCATGCTTAAATATGGCATTAATGATATTAGAACGTTCTATGTTAATCATGATATAAGAATGTTAAAAGAATTTGATCGGAGGGAGTATTAAAATGGCAATAAGTTTAAATTGGGTAAATGATTATGTGCCTATTAAAGATATTGATCCGGATTTTTTAGCAAGTAAAATTACAGCATCTGGTATCAATGTGGAAAAGGTTAGTAGTAACAAGATCAATAATTTAGTAATAGGCCATGTTTTAGAGTGTGAAATGCATCCAGATAGTGATCATTTACATGTTTGTAAGGTGGATGTTGGTAAGGAAGTATTACAAATTGTTTGTGGAGCTTCTAATGTTAGAGCGGATTTAAAAGTAATTGTGGCTCTACCTGGGGCTATATTACCAGGTGATTTTGAAATAAAACAAAGTAAAATTCGGGGTGTTGAATCTAACGGAATGATTTGTGCCTTATTTGAATTAGGCTTGGAAGAAAAGACGGAAGAAACTTATAATAAAGGAATTACGGAACTAGCTAGTGATGCTCCCGTTGGGGAAGATGCCTTAGAATATTTAGGTTATAATGATACTTTATATGAACTAGATTTAAATCCTAACCGAACTGATTGTAATAACCATTTGCCATTTGCTTATGAAGTAGCGGCAGTTTTAGGTCGTGATGTCGTAATGCCTGATGTCAGTTTTAAAGAAATAAATGAGAATGTTGCCGATTTAGTATCTTTAGATGTCGAAACCGAAAATGTTTCTATGTATAATTTAATGATTGCGAAAGATGTTAAAATTAAAGAAAGTCCAGATTTTATTAAACATCGCCTAGAAGTAGCGGGCGTAAGAAGTATTAATAATGTAGTCGATATTTCTAACTATGTTATGCTCGAATATGGGCAACCTCTTCACTTTTTTGATAAAGATGTTGTGGGCGATAAAATAGTTGTTAGAATGGCTAAAAAAGATGAAAAAATTGTTACTTTAGACAAAGAAGAAAGAGATTTATCTGAAGATGATATTTTAATAACTGATGGCGATACGCCTTTATGTGTAGCGGGAGTTATGGGTGGCCTTAACAGTGGTATTACCGAAAACACTAAAAATATTTTAATTGAATCAGCCATTTTTAATCCTTATAATATTAGATATACTTCAATTAGATTAGGCCTTCGAAGTGAAGCTAGTTTAAGATTAGAAAAACCTTTAAGTTATGAATTTTGTGAACTAGCCATTAAAAGAGCGTGTCATTTACTCGAAAAATATGCCGATGCCAAAATTGTTAAAGGTGTTGTAACTTATGATAAAGTGGATAAAAGTGAAAAGAAAGTATCTGTTAGAGAAGAAGAAATAAATACGATATTAGGAATGGAAGTAGCTAAAGAAGATGTGGAAAGAATTTTATCTAATTTAGGTTTTCCTTATACTTATGATGAAGGTACTTATCTTGTAACTATTCCTAATAGAAGACAAGATATTTATCCACAAAAAGAAGATATAATTGAAGAAATTGGGCGGATTTATGGTTATGATAACATTAAACCAACCCTTCCTTTAATCAGAACGAAAAAAGGAGAATATCGGGATAATGTTAAATTAAGAAAAATAGTTTCTAAAAAATTGAGAAGTTTAGGATTCCATGAAATTAGAACTTACACTTTAACTAGTGAAGAAGAAAGCCAAAAATTTAATTATCATTTTGGCCCTACCATTAAGCTATTAAGACCAATGTTAAAAGAAAAATCATGCATAAGACAAAGTTTGATCCCGGCTTTATTAAATGTGGCCGAATATAATAAGGGCAAGAAAAATAATGATGTTTTCTTATATGAAATTGCTAATGTTTATGCGGAAGAGGGGGATAATTACCAAGAATGCACTCATTTAGGGTTTTTAATGAGTGGGGAATACTTAAATAATACGTGGAATAGTTTAAATTATAAAGTTGATTTTTACTTAATGAAAGGGATGGTTGAAAGTATTTTAGATTACTTAGGTTTAAAGAATCGTTATACTTTATCCTTAAGTGATAATTTACCAAAAGAAATTCATCCTAAAATTAATAGCAAGATTAAAATTGATGGCAAAGAAGTAGGATACTTTGGTAAATTACATCCTAATGTTACCAAAGAAGACGTGTATGTTTGTGAAATTGATTTAAGTGAACTAATCACTCATAAATCTAGTGATGTTAAATATCAAGAATTAAATAAATATCCCAAGATTGAAAAAGATGTGGCTTTTGTCGTTAATAAAGATATTCCCTCTGCTGATATCTTAAAAGAAATTAAGAAAAGTGGTGGTAAATTATTAACGGATATTAAAATATTTGATATTTATACGGGTGATAAGATTGCGGAAGATAAAAAATCAATTGCTTATAATTTAACTTTTGAAGATAATACAAGGACTTTAACTGAAGAAGAAGTTATGGCATTATTTAATAAAATAATTTTAAGTGTGGAAGAAAAATTTAAAGCAAGTATTAGAGATAAATAAAATAAATTGTCTGGTAAAAATTGACAAACTATTGATAACACGATATAATGGTAACGTAAGTTACTATAGAAATGGGGGTTATCATGCCAGCAAGTTGTAAATTAGAAAAAGAAACCATTATTAAAAAAGCGGTAGTAATGATTAACAAAAAAGGTTGGGAATCATTAAATGCGAGGGACTTAGCTAAAGAATTAAAAATATCGACTAAACCTTTATATCGAATTTATCAAAATATGGATGAGATTAAAGAAGATATCTATAAAGAAATTTATAAACAATATGATGAATTTATAACAAGTAGAGTTGATAATAAAAAGGCTTTAGTAACTTTATGTGTCGCTTATGTTGAATTTGCAAAATATTATAAGAATTTATTTATTAGTTTATTCTTGTCAAATAATTTAAAATGGAAAAGTATTGATGATGTTTTAAATGAAAAATGGAATCAAGGCGCTATTATTAATCTGGTTAATAAAGGTGGTTATTCTTTTGAAGAAGCGAAAGAGTTATTTATGCATCTTTGGTTATATGCAAATGGTCTTGCAACTTTAATATCAACTAATAAGATTGATATTGATGATAAAGAAGTAATAGTGAGAATTGTTAAAATTTATAAAACACTTATTAAATAGTTTGGAGGAAAGTATTATGAAAAAAGTATATTTTACATTAATTATTGTTTTATTATTAATGATGTTTATTCCTATAGTGGAAGCAGCGAATAAAGCTAAAGTTTATATGTTTACAAGAGATGGTTGTTCAGCTTGTATTAGTGCTAAAAGTTATCTTGACGGATTATTAAAAGATGATAAAGATTTATTTGAATTAATAGAGATTGAAGCTTTTGATGGTAATGGTCAAATTCAAAATAAAGATGCATACAACTTAATGCTTGCCGTTTTAGAGCATTATGATGAAGATACTGAAACTTTATATACTCCAACCATTGTTATTGGGGATTATCATAATATTGGTTTTCCGAAAGATCCAAGTGATTTATATAATGCCATCAAAGAATTAAACGAAAGTGAAGAAGATATTGATACAGTTAAAGATGTGGCTAAAGAAAAAAGTATTAATATTAATGATGTTAAAATTAACGTGGATAAAGAAAATGCCGCTGATGCTTATATCATAATTGGAATATTTGTAGTATTAATTGGTGGTTTTGCCGGATTAGTAATTTTAGGAAGAAAGTAGTAAAGTAAGCTACTTTTTTCTTGAGGATAATTGAGGTAGTAATTTAATTTTGATATAATAACTAAGAAGATAGTGTGAAAAGTTTTATGGAAAACCAGACACATTAGAAAAAAAGATATTAAAATGAAAATTTTAATATAGAAT
>CANQXW010000019.1 GCA_947627925.1 uncultured Bacilli bacterium
CCTCCGCGGGGCACCCTATTATTTTATCCTTCTCCCACGCATCAAAAAAAGAAAAGTCTCCCTTTCCCTTTTTGCTTTTACTTAATTTTTATTTTACAATAATTCACTCATATAAATTGGAATAAATAAAATATTATTTTCTATTTTTAAATCTTTTTGATAAATTACAATTGGAGTATCTAAATAATTCTTATATCTATTTATTAATTTATCTAAAGAAGAATGCGTAAATCTTTTTGAAGATTTAACTTCTATAGGAATAATATTATGTTTATTAGTTATTTCATTACTTGATATTAGGAAATCAATTTCCAATGTTTCTTTAGAATCTTCTCTATTATTTCTAGAAAAGAAATATAATTTTCTTTTATTACTAACTAACATTTGAGATACTATATTTTCCATAATCATACCTTCGTTAAAAGATAAATCATCAAATAATATTTTTTTATATATAGCATTACTTACTATATTTTTTTCATTAAAAGTCATTGATAATAATAACCCAGTATCAAACATATAACACTTTAAACTATTATTACTAATCATTTGTCCTAATCCAATATTTGGCTCTGTTGTATTATATGCAATATTTACTAAATCGGCATCTTCTAACCAAAAGAATGCATCTTCATAATTTCTATATCGAGAATTTTCTGATAGTAGAGAAATATTAAACTTTTTCTCGTGTTTTTGTAATTGAGAAGGTATCAAGTCAAAAATCTTTTCTACTTTTAAATTTAAGTCACCAGTATATTTTTTTATATCTGATCTATATAATTTTAAAATAGTTCTTTTAATAAAATCTACTTTTTCAAAATCTCTAGAAATAGAATATTCCTGTACTGCTTGAGGCATACCACCCACAATTAAATATTCTTTAAAATAGTCCATGGCTTTTCTATGTAAAGTTTGTCCCATTGGCCTCTTTTCATTATAACAAGTTTTTATATAGTCCATTAATGTATCATTACCCATTGCCCATAAAAACTCTTCAAAATCCATGGGAACCATCTTTAAATTAACTTCTTCCGAAGGAATTAAAATATCTTGAACATTTTTCTTAATAGATATTAAAGATCCCGTTTCAATAAAATCATATCTTCCATCTGCAACTAGATGTTTAATGGCCCCTCTTGCTTTAGGACAAAATTGAATTTCATCAAATATAATTAAAGATTCTCTTTCATATAATTTGGTTTCATAATATTGAGATATATAAGTAAATAAATAATCAAGATTATCTAAATAATTATCAAATAACTCTTTTATTTCATTAGGAGCTTTATAAAAATCTATTAAGATATAAGATTTATAATTTTCTTTAGCAAATTCTTCAGCTATATAACTTTTACCTACTCTTCTTGCTCCTTCAATTAATAAAGCCGTTTTCCCATTACTTTGTTCTTTCCATTTTAATATTTCATTATATACTTTTCTTCTCATTTTCGGATTCCTCCTATATAATAAATTAACACAAAATCAAGAATAAGGCAAGGACTGATATGCACAAAATCAAGAATAAGAAAACGCTTATTTAGCACAAAATCAAAGATAAGAGGCGATTTTGACTATTTTATGATACAAATATCATATTTTTATAGTTCCATTTAATAACTATTCAACCATTGATTAATTTTCTATTCCGCTTCTATTTCTACTATAGTAAACAATTTTTAAAACGTTAATATTTTTGTTCATTCAACTGAACAATTTTACACAGTTTATAAAAATTGTTCAGTTATTATGATTTTGTATTTTTAGAAATTTAAAAAAAATACCAATTTAAAAGAAAAATAATTATTCTTTTAAATTGGTATTAAAAAAAGAAGATTTCTCTTCTTAATTTTTACTATTATGCACCTGCACCAGCTGCTGCTACTGAACAAGCACCATTACCTGCTGAAGCAATTGTAATTGTAAAATCTTGATTAGCTAATGTTGTACCTTGTTTATCACTATTTGTATTTTTTAACGCAAGGCTAGCAAATACAGCTCCATTAACATTAGTGCCATCTAATTCAAAAGTGCCAGTTTTTTCGACTTTGTTTTCTGAAGCAGTTTTAAATTCATTTAAATCAATAGAATCTAAAGCTGTTAATTCACTAACTGCAGTCACTGTAGCACCAACACCATATTCAAGTTTAAGTACTACATCGCCCTCAGTCAATGAAGATAAATCTTTGTTAGCTGTTACTGTTATTTTATATCCACAAGTATATTTAGTGCCCTCTGCTGCATTTTGTAAATTTATTCTCGATACTTCATATTTCTTCTCACTTGTAGAATAAATAGAACTAGTTTCTTTCATTGTCCCATATGCATCATCACTTTCAGCTATTGCATAATAAGTTGTATCTTGTTTATCGGCACTCATATCTACTGCAGATACTGCTAAGTGTAATTTTTGATTTTCACCAGATAATGTTGCTGTTGCTGCACTAGCAATTTTTACGGTCGCTTCAGTTGCTGTACTTTGATTGTCTACGGTTAAACTAAAATATGCAAACGTCGCGCCTACTACTGCTACTAATAATGTTGCTACTGCTATCACTGTCAATAACATCGTGTTCTTCTTTTCCATCTTCCTTCCCTCCCTTCTTCCTTTTTCCCAGAAATATCTTTCTCTTCTATATTTCTTTCCTCCCCCCTCCGCGGGGCACCCTATTATTTTATCCTTCTCCCACGCATCAAAAAAAGAAAAGTCTCCCTTTCCCCTTCTTTTGGTTCTTTTATTAATTTTGTTAAAGCGATTTGCGATATTTTACTAAAGGATTTTGTGACAAAAAATGTAATTAAAAATTTAATAAATAACTTACACAAAACCAAACTTTAAACAAGCGTTTTAAAGATTTTTTAACAATTTTATCTTATTTTTTTAACTAGGACTTTTATAAGTATATAACACATTCTTTAAAATTTTTTAATTTTCAATATACATTTTTTAAGCAATTTAATATACAATTTTTAAGGTTTTTGATATACATTTTTTAAGCAATTTAATATACAATTTTTAAGGTTTTTGATATACATTTTTTAAATATAATTAATTTGACCTAATAAAAAGAATGATACTTTTATTTATCACTCTTATTTTTAAATTGTAATATAATTGGAGTTCCTTCTAAATCAAAAGATTCTCTTATTTTATTTTCTAAATATCTTTCATAACTAAAATGGACTAAATTCTTACTATTAACATTAAAAGTAAATTTAGGAGGTCTACTACCAGTTTGACTAACAAAATAAATTTTTAATCTCTTACCCTTATATGAAGGTGGTTCATGTAAAGATACCGCTTCACTTATAACATCATTTAATAAACTGGTTTTTATTTCTTTCCGATTATTTTCATAAGCTTTAATTACTTCAGGCATTAAAGTATGTAATCTTTTTTTTGTTAAAGCACTAGTAAAAACAAAATTAATATAAGGAACAAATTTAAAATAAACTTCTAATTCTTGTTTCCACTTTTTTAGATCTTCATTAGGATTTTTAACCGTATCCCATTTATTAACACAAATAACAATTCCTTTACCAGCTTCGATAGCGTAAGATAAAATATGTTTATCATGTTCTATGATACCTTCTTTAGCATCAATAACTAAAACACAAACATCACTTCTATCAATTGCCTTCATACTACGCATTAAACTATATTTTTCTAAGTCTTCATATACTCTTCCTTTTTTACGCATTCCGGCAGTATCAATAACAATATAATCATTTTTATCATAAGTTAGTCTAGTATCAATAGCGTCTCTAGTTGTTCCCGCTACATCACTAACAATAACTCTACTTTCATTAAGTAAAGCATTAATTAAAGAACTTTTGCCAACATTAGGTCTACCAATAAAACAGAATTTTAGAATATCTTCTTCCTCTTTCTCTTCTTCTTTCATATCTTTAGTAATAAGTTCTAATAATTCTTTAAAACCTAAATTATGTTCAGCCGATACTGGTAAAATAGTTTCAAATCCTAATTCATAATAAGCATAAATTAAATCATTTCTTTTTTCATTATCAATTTTATTAACTAAAACAATAACTTTTTTTTGACTCTTTTTAAGCATATTCCGAATCTTTTTATCCGCATCCGTTATATTATCTAAACCATCCACTACAAAAAGAATAATGTCAGCTTCTTCAATCGCTAAAGATGCTTGCATTAAAATATCTTTATCAAAGTTATCAGCTTCACCATGAATACCACCTGTATCAATTAAACTAAACTTTTTATTTTTATATTCTACAGTGCCATAAATCCGATCTCTAGTAATTCCTGGCTCACTTAAAATAATCGATTTTTTTTCTTTAATTAAACGGTTAAAGATACTACTTTTACCAACATTTGGCTTTCCAATTAAGCAAACAGTTTGCATATTATCCCCCTAACTACATGTAAGTTCATCTAAAGTATCTACTTTAGCACTTATTCTCTTATTTTTATAATAAATTATTACTTCTAATTTATCTAAATAATTATCTTTATCACTAGGATCTACAATACATCCTAGATTATCAGTACTATCTTTAGTTAAACATTCATTATCATTATCTTTATCTAAATATTGCGGTACTAAATCGCTTATAATAAAGCTTTTACAAGGAAAATCTTTATATTTGAAAGAACTATTAATAATAGATCCTTTTATATCTTCTCCCATCATACTAGCAGCTTCTTCAATTAAAATAACTTTTTTTTCTAACATATTTTTATTAATATTACTGACAACACCATTTATAGATGGTACGGCAATAGCTGCAATTACTCCTAATAATACAATAACTGCTAGAAGTTCAATCAATGTAAAGCCTTTATTATTCACTATCTCCACCTCTTTTTATTTTAAATATCCCGCAATTATATCTAACACTTCTTCTCTTCCTTTTTTCGTTATTGTTGACCAAGGTAAAAAATTAATAGTATCATCTAATTTAAGAGCATCTTTAATTAATTTATCTTGTTTAACTCTTCCATTTTTAGTAACTTTATCATATTTAGTGGCTACAATTGTTACATTCAAATTATAATACTTTAAGAAATTATACATTAAAATATCATCTTCCGTTGGTTTATGACGATAATCAATAAGTAAAAATACATGTTTTAAATTTTCCCTAGTCGCAATATAATCTTCAATCATAATGCCAAATTTCTTTTGGGTATCTTTCGAAACACTCGCAAAACCATAACCAGGAACATCTACTAAATAAAAATTATCATTAACTAAATAAAAATTTAAAGTTTGGGTTTTACCTGGTTTAGATGAAGTACGAGCAAAATTTTTCCTTTCAATTAAAGTGTTGATAAAACTACTTTTTCCTACATTACTTCTTCCTAATAATAAAAACTCACATTTATTATCAGTCGGATATTGACTAACTCTAATCGCTATCTGCGGTTCTGATACTTTATCAATTTGCATAAATATCACCGCTTAAATTATATATTAAAATTAAAACTTTTGCAAATTGGCCCTAAAAATTAGATTATTTTATTCAATTATAAGGTTTTTAATTTATTAATACTAAAAAAATAACAGAGTTAATAGGCTTCTTCGTAAAGAATACCATCTCTGTTTTCATTTTGGATAAGCATCCTAGATAATCTTTGTCTTCTATCTTCCCTAAAGTATAACCTTAACCATACTTTCATTCAAGTTATAGAAGGCTGGACGAACCGCATTCGTATTGTTCAAATTGTTCCAGTCAACAGTCCCGTTATTATTCACATTCCACGCATTGTAATTGCCATTGTTGTAACCATACCTACGCTTTAATATCAAGATTACCTATAATTATTATAAATCATTTAATCTTTATTTTTAACTACTAATTTTTCTAATTCTTTGATACTTAATTTAGTAACCTTAGAAATTGTTTCTATTGGTATGCCTTCTTTCATCATTGAAATAGCAATGTCTTTAGTCCCAGTTTTCATACCTTTTTTTAATCCATCTTGATAAGCATTCTTTTTAATTATTCGCTCCATTAAAGCATTCTCTTCTTTTGGTGTCATTAAATTTGTTATGGCCCCATCTTCATTATATCTTAACATCTTTTCCATACCCCTTATTCTTTTTTACTTATTGTTTTTCAATTTTTCTAATTCTTTGATACTTAATTTAGTTATTTCTGAAATATCTTCCAATGGATAATTTTTTTCTATCATCGAAATGGCGGTATTTCTTATAGTATCTTTAGTCCCAGCTTTCATACCTTTTTTTAATCCGTCTTGATAAGCATTCTTCTTAATTATTCGCTCCATTAAAGCATTCTCTTCTTTTGGTGTCATTAAATTTGTTATGGTTCCATCTTCATTAAATCTTAACATCTTCTCTTCCACCTCTCTTACTTTTCTATCCTTCTTCGCTAAGGCCTTTATCTCTTCTCTATTTGATCCGAGCATTGTTAGATAGATGTGTCTCTTGTCTCCTCTTATGTTTTTATCATACCACTTATCTTTATATCCCGCAATATTCACATTTATGATTTTAAAATTTTCTACTAATACTTTTCCTTCTTTATTCCGAAGTAAGTATTCTTCTTTTAATGGTTTATTATTCCCTTCATTAAAATTTAAATTTATTTGAATTATCTCTTTTACTTTGATATATTTATCTCCTTTTTCTATAGTCTCTGTATATAAAGTAGAATAATAATTTAAATTCCTCTCTTTAATATTTTTATCATAATTAATATTAAGTTCGATATTTATAAGGATACCTTCTGTTGTCTCGGCAATAATATCTAATCTTTTCCCTTTTATTTTTTTATTTTTAATTTGTAATTCACTATTTAGATATCTTTTAACTTTGACTTCTCTTTCTAAAATATCAGATAAGATATTATTCATAATTGTATGATCATTATCATCAATGATAGCTCTTTTAAAAACAGCATCATATTTTAAATCATAAAATTTCTTACTCTTCAAAATTGGCATAAAATCCCCTCTTTCGAGGTCATTATTTTACAGATATTTTTTCTTATTGCAATACTTTCGACAAACGTTGTCAAAACTTCTAATTTTTCGACAAAATTCGTCAAAAAAAATAGTTAGAAAACTTTTTTCCTAACCTTTTTTACCTTTTTTTATTTTTTCTTTAATAATACTTATTTCTTGAGCAAGATCTATAATTTTTTCATTTAGTGATGATATTTTTTTACTGAAATTGAAATTAATAATCATTAAAAAGACAATGCATAATGTCAAAAACAAAGCTGGTGGATATTCAATATTAAATTTTCTAGCTAGCCAATCTATTGAATAAGGAAATATCGCTAAAAACAACATTATGAAAGAAGCAAGCATCCACAAAAAACTAGTTTTAGTACTTAGATTATTTTTTCTTATAGAAATTACAATATAAATTATTATTAATACCGCGATTAAAATAAAATAACTATTCTTCATAAACCACTCCTATTTCTTTATCATTAACAATATTCCCACTAAAACTAATGCTGAGCCAATTATTTTTTTAACAGTAAAAGGCTCTTTAAAAACAATAAAAGCGGTAATCATTAAAAAGATATAAACTAAAGCAACAGTTATAGGAGATATTATTGATAAGTCAAATTTATTTAATAAAATCGTATAAACAATAAAACTTATTCCATAGAAGAAAAAGCCTAATAAAGTAATCCAAGAAACATTAATATTTATTAAAGGAATTAAAAACTTTTTAACATTAGCAATCCCACCATATTTCAATAAAGTTGAACCAGATACTGCAAATAAAACATATGCAACTATTAATAAAATATTCATTTTTTGTTTACCTCTCTAACTATTTCGTTCATCGTTACGATTGTTTTACGGCCTTCTAGAGCACTAATTTCTTTAGTTTCTTTTCTAGTAATTACTTCATCGATAAATAATTTAATTAATTTATCATGACCATATAATAAATTACCACTTACCATTTTAAAGCCATTTTTTATAAAGCCACCCCAATATTGCCAAGTTCTTTTTAAATCATTTTTAAGAATATCTTTACTATAATGTTCATTATCAGTTGGAAGATTAATAACAATATCTTTAAACAAATCATAAAGAATAATTCTTTTATCAAAATTTATTATGTAGTACCATTCACACACCGGAGCATCAAAGTTTAAAATCATATTAACAGGAACTTTACCCGCTGTAGCATTCACTGTGATTGTTCTTGGGGTTTCATCATTTTTATCTTTATTATATTGAGCATAAGCATTTTTTATTTCAATTGCCCCCGCATGCTTATCTAATAAATAAATAAAATGAGCGGCTTCATCATAGAATAGTCCTAAAGGCAAATCTTTATACCATTTTGGTAGTCTCCTTTTTCGATTAGTAAATTGAACTTCTAAAATAGATTTTATCTCTCCATATTTATTTTCGGAAATAATTTTATTTATTTTTTCCATTCCTGATGTATATTGAAAATTATGAACAACACTTAAAATAAGATTTTTTTCTTTAGCCAATTTTATTAATTCATCAGCCTCTTCTTTGTTCATAGTCATTGGTTTTTCCACTAAAACATCTTTTCCTAACAATAAAGCAACTTTAGCAAAAGGATAATGTTCATGAGGAGGAAGGCCCAGTAGAACCGCATCAACTTTTTTAAACCACGCACAATTTCTTAATTTATCAATATCATTTTTAGGATCATTTATTAAAATACTATTAGGAATATGATATTTTTTATTCGTTCTATCTATATTCTCTTGATGAGTACTAATTACCCCAATTATGTGGACATTTTTTAATTTTTTTAAAGCTGGTATATGCCTTGTATTAGAAATATTACCTGCTCCTACTATACATACATTAATCTCTTTCATTATTAACCTCCTTCAATAATTTTTGAGAAGTAATTTTCCAAGTAAAATTATTAATTATTCTTTTATGAATATTTTCTTTTAACTCTCTAATTTTAGAATTATTATCTAATAAATATTTTAAATTTTCTTTTAATGAATTAATATTTTCATCCATAATTAATCCCATATCTTGGGAATTTATAACTTCTATTGTTCCTCCCCGATTAGTAGCAATAATAGCGCATTTCATTAATCCTGCCTCTAAAATACTCGTGGGAAGGCCTTCGGGATACATTGAAGGATGAACAAATATATCAAGATCATTACATAATTTTAAAACTTCATCATAAGAAAGAACACCTAGAAAATGAATATTTTTATTTTTATATTTCTCTTTATATTTTTCAATTTCTGGACCACTACCCGCAATAAATAATTCCATATTTTTATAATCTTTACTTAGTTCAGATACTGATTCTAATAATAAATCTACTCCTTTTTCTTTAATTATTCTCCCAATATAACCAATATATATTTTCTTTTTATCTTTTTTAGAAAAATAATGCTTATTTTTATATGTATCATATATTTCCTCAGATATTGAATTATATAAAACTCCATCGGCCATAATATTAAAATGCTTTAGCCATTCATTACATCTTTTGGAAACTCCATAAAATTTAACATTCTTCTTTTTAATCCTATTTGTCAAAAAGTGTTCATACTTAGCCCCAAAGAAATCTAATATTTTATTATTAACAGTAAAATGGCTACTACCATGTTCAATTATTAAAGCTTTTTTATTATGTTGACTTGCTATTTTTACTCCTATTTGTGTAGTTAAATAAAATCTTGTTTGGCAGATGTAAGCATCAAAGTCTAATGATTTTATTTTATTAATGATTTCTTTATATTTTTTATTAATCTTTATAATAGGATATCTATTTTTGAACGTATTATATACTGGCAAACGATATATAATAATATTTCCTTTTTCTTCATATTCGGGGTAATTGTTATCATTAGTTGTAACAATAGTTATTTGCGTATTGCCTTTAACCAATTCTTTAACTATTTCTTCAGTATATCTTTCAACACCTCCTAAATGGGGAGGATAAAAAGCTGTAAAAATGCATATCTTCTTCATTTTAGCCGCCTTTCTTTCCTATATCTTTCCTATATATTGAATTATAATATAACAAATAGTATATAAAACATTAATCATATATTTAATTGGTTTAATAATTCCTCCATGCATACTTTGACCAGTATCATTTAACTTCATTTTAACAGATACTTCTTCTATTTCATAACCATTAAGGAGCATTTCAATAATTAAATTAGCATCAGGAAATTCGGGATACTTACCAATCTTAGCATATCTTTCAATAACAGAACGGTCAAGTAGTTGAAAACCACTGGTAGGATCGGTGATCTCTTTATGGCAAAATATCTTAATTAATATTTGAAAAATTTTAGTACCAATTTTTCTGAAGAAAGGATGCTTATAATCAGTTTTTTCTAAAAATCTTGAACCAATTATAATATTAGCCTTACTCTCTTCCATCTTTTGAAGGAGTTTTTTAGCTTCACTCGCTAAATGTTGACCATCACCATCAAATTGAATAACATAATCATAATTATTTTCATAAGCATATTTTATTCCTGTTTGCATGGCCATCGCATAACCCATATTAAACGGAACATTTAAACAAGGAATTCCTAGACTTTCGACAATCTCTTTCGTGTTATCTTTAGAACAGTCATTAGTAATAACAATATCCGACGCTGGCATATTTTTTTGGATATCTTTAACAACTTTTTCAATATTTTTCTCTTCATTATAAGCCGGGATTACAAATAATAATTTACCATCTTTCTTAAAAGGATTTTTCTTTTGTTTTTTAGGAATAACTTCCAATTTATTTGGCATAAGCAAAAGTATAATTCCCAAAAGAACAATGGGCATAACCACAAAGGCATAACGATCAATCAAAGCTCCCATTACGGCATGGAATAAAATATGGCCAAATGCTGCTCCAAAAATTATTGTACAAAGATAATATTTAATATTTTTCTTATCTTTTAAAAATTTATAGAAAGTATATAAACCTAGGGGAAAAGCTAATAATAAACTTATTTTGAAAAGGAATAAATAAAATGGCGATATAAAATTAATAATTTGATTAAATCCTTCATTATAATGATTAATACCCGAATATGAATCTTTCATATATGCTACATCTGATCTTAATAATAGACTTTCATCATTTCCATATTGCCACCAACCCCAAGGCCTTCCTTCATTAAAAGTAACTAAACCTAAACCACTATTTTCTCGATCAAAATCTCCACCTATTTCATTTCCAGGCATGTAACCATAATAAGGATCATATAATGACTCATACACATTAATGAGAGCCATATAATTTTTATAATAATTATCAATAATCAAAAGAGGATGATGTAAACTTACTTTTAACCAATACTTAACACTATCCCTAACTGTTAGATTATCTGCACTATAAATTAGAGATTCTTGATCAACAATCCCATTGGCAGTTACAACATTATATATTTTAATATGGTTGCACCAATCTGAATTATTATTTCGTAAATTAAGAATTGCTTCTTTTTCATTAAAATTTAACTGTGAATTATTTATATAATTTATACTACAATATTCATCTTTCGGTACTGCTTTAAAATGATAATTTAAACCAGAAGTTATTCCATTAGCTAAAAAGCTTTCATTTTGGCCTGTTTTAATATTATTTGCTTCTAATATTTTTCCCCAAATAATTATAGAACTACATAAAAATACTAAACAAATAGTGATATTTAGAATCTTTTTACCAAATAATTTCCAACTTTTATTAATAAGACCATCAAGACAAGCACTAATAAACATGAGAAGAAATATTACCGGCATATAGGGTTGTTTTAAAAACCACATAAATATTAAAATTAAACTAAAACATATTATATAAGTAATATTTATCCATTTATTATTAAATAGATTATTTCGATACTTATAGATAAGATATAAACTTAACATTATTATTGCAGGGGCGATTGCTTCCGTTAACAAAGTATGTGAATAACCAATTGTAAGTAAATTAAACATAATTAAAATAACATATAAAAGATAATAAAGATATTTCTTATCATCATTTTTTGTTTCTTTAATAATATTTTTTAATAATAAATAGCTAAATAATAACATAATCATATAAAAGATATAATTGCCTATTAAAATGCCTAAAGAATTATTGCCAAATAAGTGCTTGGCCAAAAAGAGAATTAAAGGAAAACTAAAACCTCTTACTGGTCCCCAAGCGGAAAATGGATCTACCCCATCAAAAATTCTCGTATAGTAAAAGTAATCTGAACCATCAGGACTAACAATTAAGGAAACAGAGAAAAAGAATCCGGTAAACAAAATAATTGTTATTAAGCCAATGATTAAAGATTTATAATTAATTTTTTTCATTTTTCTTCTTCCTTTCTTTTCTAATATCATCTTTAGGAACTTTAACAATATAAGGATATACTATTAAAAGTGGTAAGAGGCAAAATGCTCCATACACATAGCGGAATTCTCCATTAACAGGACTAGCAAGCATCATTGTTATCCATATACCTAAAACAGGAACAAAGGGATAAAGATATTTTAAACCTATTCTTTTAAAAGTGATATATGATGCCACCAATAAAATCCAAAAGCAAAGGCCAATACTCCAACTCATGGCTATAATTGGAAAACTTCGACTTTCTATTTCATTTAAATATTTTTGAGCCCAAGGAATTTTAGAATCCATTTCTATGCCAAAATAATTCTCCTCTACATCTAAATAAACTGCCCACATTAAATTATCAGGATACCAATAACCTAAAGTACTAGTTAAATAACTTTCAACGGCTATAACTGGATGCTTAATTACTAAAGAAAGCCATAATTTAAAATAATCTTTTTTATTTTCATCAAAAACATAGGCTTTATATTCGGAATTAAATTTAATAGCATCAACACTTATTGGATTATAACTTTTTTTCATTACTTCCAGCGGTATTAAATCATTTAATAATTTTTCTTCTTCTTTTGTAAATTCTACATTTTTATAAGCCATTCTACCTATTTGTTGTAAAGGCATAGCAATATATTCAGTTGAACTACTTCTTCTAATGCCCAAATAATTAAATAACGGGTATTTAACAATTCCATAAATACCTAAAATGATTATAAAAATTAAAATTAACTTTTTATAACTTTTTCGAAATATTATAAAGGTAAAAATAATTAAAATAAGATAAGCATAAATTGCATTATTGCGAAAGAAAATATTAAACAATGATATTAAAATAAACGAAATAGAATTTTTTAAAGTTATTTTATCTCTTTCTAATAATTTAATAGTTTCTATTGTAAGAAGTAATAAACTTCCTGCAAATAAAACATCTTTCCACATAGTTATACTATAAAAGCCATGCATTGGTAAAAGTGCAAAAAACAAAGTAATTAATATTAAAAGATAATTTTTAACATTTCTTTTATAAAGAAAGACAATAAAATAAGTAAATATAAGACTCATAATAATTATTTGCGTGATAGAGATAAAAGCAACTCCAACATTAACATTATTAAACAACCACATTCCTAATTTAAATGGCCCCATCATAAATAAAGTATGCGCAACGGGATGATGATCACTTAGATACCCCAAGCCTTCTAAAGCAACATATAATCCCACTAAAGAATCAGAAGATAGTAAGCCAGGATAATAAGTTAAAAAGTAAAAACCATAAACTATCAATAAAAAGAAAAATACTAAAAGAAAAACAAGCCAATTCTTATTTTTATTTCCTTCTTTATTTATTACTTTATTTAAGTTTAAATTTACTAAATTAGAAACTAAATTAATTAATAATGTATATATTAAATTAAAATTACCAATTAAATAAACTAAAGAAGATATTTTAAATAATTTTCTTAGAAAACTACTTGTTTGATTTAATTCCAAAATATATATTATGCGTCCTAAAACTAATAAAAAAGATAAAAATATCGAAATTATAATAACCCCTTTTTGAATATTTTTATCTTTTTTAAAACTAAATTTAAAAAATAATAAAATTAAAATAATAAAAATAAGCCAAGAATAAAAATTGTAAGCCGGAATAGCTCCTGTTTTGACAATGGTTACATAAGAAAATATAGCCATAATAATAGCAATTATTATTTGATTATGAAATAATTCTTTTACCTTTGTCATATTAATTCCTCCATTTTTAATCTATATTTTCTTCAAAAAACTTTTTAAAATTTTGCATAATTTTTGGCCAATCCCATTTTTGAATTTGCCG
This sequence comes from uncultured Bacilli bacterium, assembly GCA_947627925.1. Lineage (GTDB taxonomy): Bacteria > Bacillota_I > Bacilli_A > RF39 > UBA660 > SIG200. The sequence continues at coordinate 14,179 of CANQXW010000019.1, forward strand.
CATATTTTCTTTACTTAATTCTTCTAATAAAGAACGGTTATTTATTAATTCAATAATTTTTTCTTTAAAACTTTCTTTATCTCTTTTAACAATAAATTTTTTTTGCTTACTTCCCAAAGCATCTTTAACTATTCCCACATCAGTTGTAATTACTACGGCTCCCATTGCCATCGCTTCTAAAACTGGATTAGGAGTTCCTTCATTTAAAGAAGCACATAAGCAAATATCTATTTTTTGATAATACTCTGGCATATCTTCATGAGCAATCATTCTTTCTTGCTTATCAGCAAAATAGCACTCTATAGGATAACCTTCTTTAATTAATTCATCTAACATAGGTTTTAAAATCGTATTAAATCCTTTAATATCATCTTGGCCATTTTGCCATAAACTATTCCCTACCCAACCGATTACCAATTTTTCTTTATTAAAATCTCTTTTTGCCGTCATTTTAAATAAATTTAAATCGACTCCATCCGTAATAACCATTTGGGGTTTTTTTAGAATTTTTTCTTCTTTATCATATATATTTTTTAAAATATTGGAAGATACTACATAGTTTTTTGCTATATTTAACATACTATTAGTAAATTCTAAATCATCTAAATATAAATGATCATAAACGGATGTTGTTATATTTTTATTATAAACATAATTATTCATAAAATTATCATAACTTAAACCACATTCATTCATATAACTTTCTTGAGATTTAAAGAATGATAAATGACCGCGCCAAAAGAAATGAATTAAATCATAATCTTGAGCATAGAAAAATAATTTAACTAAATTATTATCAATTTCTTCTAAAGGTAAAATGGTTATTTCATACTCTTGTAAATATTTTTTTATTTCTTGGGCAATATTCCAAAAGCACCATCCCTTAATATCTACAACTAATAATATTTTTACTTTTTTTCTTTTTGAATTTGATTTTTTTATGATAGGCTTTTCTGCACTAGAAATATTTATTTCTTTCTTTTTAAGCCCATTTTTTATTTTTCTTAAACCTCGATAAATATTACTTCTTCGCAATTTATCTATATAGGAAAAAAAGTTATGGTAATTATCATAATAATTTTTTAATTCTTGATAAGAAAGAAAATTATTATCACTATTGATAAGACCATTATTTATTTTTTTTAATTCTTTAATTTCAGCATCTTTGATTGCGAGTAACAATTTATCATCCATAACTAATCTCCTATTTTAAAAATTCTGCAACGCTTTTTTTAACTTCTTTATCGTATTCTTTTTTCCATTCTTTATATAATTTTAATATTTTATCTCGATTTTTTAAGGCATTTTCGGCCTTTTCATAAATATTTATAATATTATCATTTTGACTAACTAATAAATATTTTTCCAAAGGAGTTCCTCGCCAATAATGATGATTATCACTTGTAATGCATGGAACTCCCAACTCTAAACTTTCTAAAGGTATTAAAGGAGCACATTCCGAAAAAGTCACATATAAATTAATATCATTTTTAGCCATTCTTTCTAAAAGTTTTTCCCTACTAATCGGTGTAAATGAACCACTTAAATTTGCCTTAAAAATTTTTGCCATCCTTAAGGCTTTGTAAGTAAGAGGAATTGTATCAATAATTGCTCCATCAAACATACTTGCCGCTGCCAATTGATTATAAAAATTCTTAACCCATCTATCACCAGAAGCATATAGACCAATTTTAATCCCATCTTTTGGGGAATTAATTTTAATATTCTCCTTTGCAATATTTACTGTATTCATTAAAAATTCCACATTATAGCCTTTACCTTTATAAAAATCATACATACTTTTTTTGACAAAAGCTATGCTAAAAATTAATTTCTTTTCTAATAAATCAAATATAGTTTTAAAGCATTCCCAATCATAATCTTCAGAATTCATGGCATTACTTCCATGCCAAATAATTTTAATTTTAGTTTTGGGGCTTTGCACTTTTAACTCTTTTATTAAATCATCCCAACCATAAGCAAAAGCGCTAAAGGCTACTAAACGAATTTTTTTATCAACAATATAATTGACTATATCCTGAATAAGGCGGTCATCCCATATTTCTTCAATTCCTAAAATATTGTCAAATAATTCTTTAGTAGAATTTTTAGTTCCTAACCAATTTTTATTATAAAAAACTACATAATTATTATTTTTAACATTTTGGCATTCTTCTTCAAAACTTTGCTTTTGTCCTAAATACATCTTATCTTTCCATCTTTTACGACGTAACAAAACTAAAGGATAAAGAATTATTTTTAAAATTCCTTTTAATATCTTTTTTATAAATATTAAAAAATTTAATATCCTATTACCCCACTTTTTGCCAAATTTAATTTGAAATTTTAGTCTTCTCTTATCACTATTTGATACCCAACTGGCTACATAATAATGAATTGTACAAGTATTCTCGGTAAATTCATTTGGAGTATCATCGCAGCTAATTGGATAAAAATAATCACGAGCATAAATCTTGACTCCATCTTTTAATTTTTGATTAATTTGGTGATTAGGTAAAAGATTATATTCACTTTTTAATAAATTAGTCAGTAATACCGGAATAGAAACTGAAGACATAGCATCTGGATTAAATTCATTATCTAAATAAAATTGCCATAAAGTATTTATTAAAGTATTATTTTTATTTTTAGCTCCTAAAATACCAACAGCTACATAAAATTCTGATTCCCAACCGGCAAAAACTTCATCTTCTTCTAGAAAATGAATATCTTTTGTCACTAACATATCAGTGTCAAAATAAATTCCCCCATACTCTTTTAAAGCATAAATTCTCGCTACATCGGAAACAAAAGCCCACTTTTTAGCTTCATAAGCCCCTTTAGAAAATTTAGTCATATTGACATCAAAATTCTTTTCGTTCCATTCCATAATTTGATAATCTGGCAAATATTTTTGCCAACTTTTAATACATTTCTTAGCTAATCTTGGTAAAGGTTTGCCCCCAAACCAACAATAATGTATATACTTCTCCATTACTACTTTACCTCCACTACTTCTTTTATATCTTTAATAATATCTTCATTTATTTTCTTAAAATTAATTGAATATTTCTTCTTCTTTTTTTGATAACTTAATAACTTATTAACTATATCTTCTTTATTTTTAGAAAAAATTATTGCATAATCCTTAATATCAATATATTTATCACTTACTCTTATTGTTGTCATTATTTCTTTATTTAATACTAAAGCTTCTAAATAAACAACCGGAAATCCTTCATAATTAGAAGTTAAAATTAAAACATCACATTTTTTTAAATAAGGATAAGGATTAATTTTTTCTCCTAAAAAAATGATATTATCTTTTAATTGGTTTTCCTTTATATATTTTAAAATATTTTCTTTATAAAAACCATCCCCAATGATAAATAATTTAATATTTTTATTTTTTAAAATAGCTTCTTTAAAACTATCTAAAAGCAAAGGAAAATTTTTCGAAGTATTATCTAATCTTCCTAAAAATAAATAATTCTTATCTTTACGATTAATTTTAAAATTAACTTTTTTTAAAGATAGCTTTTTGATATTTTCATAATCAATTAAATTATTGATAACCTCACATTTTTCTTTTAATTTTGGGTATATCTTAAGAAAGTCTTCTTTGCTTTCATTGGAAACAAAAATTAAATGCTTAAAATTAGCTACTCCATGGAGATTAAAAAATTCTTTAAAATTTTCAATATCTTTATTAAAGTAACCATAGTAATTGCTATGAATATACAATGCATTATTATTTGAAGCTATTTGGGCAAGCTTTGATCCTAAATAAGAATAGGTGGCATAATTACAAGCAAAATCATATTTATTCCGATATTTTAAGGCCCATATCATTCTTTTAAAATAATTTAAACCTTTTCTTAAAATAACTATTTTATTTTGGGATAAATGATATTCTTTGATTAAAATATTTTTCTTTAATTTTTTTAAAAGACTTCCTTTTTTTTCTTCTAAAACCAAAGTAATTTGATAATCATCACACAAAGAATTTAAAAGATTAACTAAAGCTTTTTCCATTCCCCCAATATTTAAATTTTTACTGAAAAAAATTATTTTCTTCATGTGATTACTCCTTACTCCTAATTATTTACATATTTGATATATTTATCACACACTTCTTTGCCCCCGATAGCTTGAATTTCGCCATGTTCAATCCAGATTACTTTATCACATAATTTCTTTATAGATTCAATCGAATGGGAAACATACAAAACCGTGGTACCACCCGTAATCATGTTAAGCATCTTTGCTTCACTTTTGGCTTGGAAGGCTAAATCGCCAACGGATAAAATTTCATCCACAATTAAGATTTCCGGTTCTACTATGGTGGCAACACTAAAAGCAAGTCTTGCTATCATACCAGATGAGAAATTCTTAACGGGTACATCTAAGAAATCTTGTAACTCCGAAAACTCCACAATTTCCCTAAATTTTTCATCTAAGAATTTTTTGGAATAACCCATGACAGCTCCATTTAAATAAATATTTTCTCGAGCGGTTAAATCCATATCAAAACCCGCACCAAGTTCAATCATCGGACAAATAGTTCCATAGGATTCCACTTTTCCTTTGGTGGGTTTCATAACACCAGCCACAACTTTTAAAAGAGTTGATTTGCCAGCACCATTACTCCCAATAAAACCTACGACTTCGCCTTTTTTCACCGTAAAATCTACATCTTTTAAAGCCCAAAATTCATTTTTCTTTTTTTCTTCTTTATGTTTCTTCCGCATCTTTGGATCAAATAAATTGACAAATCCTTGCTTTAAAGAAAATCCTTTATCAATTCCTAAATTAAAACGCATCGAAACATCTTTAACTTTTATCATTATATCTTTATTCATAATAACCTCACACATAATAGATAAATTTGTCTTGGTACTTCTTAAAGACAAACATACCTATAATTAAGAAAATTAAGGCAGAACCAAAGCAATAAAGCCAAACATTAATATTTGGTACTTGGTTATATAAAATAATATCTCTTGTAAAATAAATATACCAATACAATGGATTAAGTTTAAATATTAATTGGAATTTGGCTGGAATCATCGCAAAATCATACATAATTGGTGTTACATACATCCATAAAGTAATCATAACTCCATAAATATAAAACATATCTCTTAAAAAAACCGATATAGTAGCTAAAATAAAACCCATACCTACCGTAAACATAAATAAGCAAAGAAAGCCAAATGGCAAAAACAAGTGATGAATATTAACCCCGGTTCCCGTTAATAAAATAATGGCGTATAAAGGTATTAAAGTTAGTAAAAAGTTAATACCGACAAAGATACATTTGGATAAAGGAAATATATATTTGGGAATATAAACTTTATTAATTAATGAAAAATTACCCACGACACTACTCATGGCAAGATTAGATGCTTCACTATAATAGTTAAAGATAATAAGACCGCTCATTAAATAAACTAAATAGTTAACATTAGGCATACTAACTCTAAACATATTAGAGAAAACTAAAGCCATAACGGTCATCGTTAAAACGGGATAAAGTAAACTCCATAAAACACCTAGAACGCTTCTTTTATATTTTACTTTAAAATCCCTTGATACTAACTCATAGAGTAAAAATTTATATTTTTTTATACTAGCAATTATATTTTTCATCTTTTTCTTCCCATCTATTTATCATTATACCAAAAATTAACAAGTAATACTAGAAAACCAAACTTAATTAAGCCAAATAGTTCTTTAAACCTTTTCGGTTCTTTAAGCATTCGATAAAGCCATTCAATTTTTAATACCCTAAAAAACTTGGGTGCTCTTTTTAAATTACCACTTAAAACATCAAAAGATCCTCCCACCGGCATAATGATTTTAAGATTTTTAAAATTATCTTTATTACTTATTATAAATTCTTCTTGCCTTGGACTACCTAACGCTATAAATAAAATATCTGGTTTACTTTGAATTATTTTTTTCACATCTTCTTCCTTATTTTTATTATAGCCATTTTGATAACCAATTATTTTTATTTGGGGGTATTTTCGTTCTAAATACTCCTTTGTCCCTTTAACACTTTTTTCTTTCGCTCCATATAAATAAATAGTATATTTATGGCGAATGCTTTCCTTACAAATATCTTCCATTAAATCAATCCCCGGAATAGGACTCTTAATACTATGACTAGAAAGCATGGAAGCAAGAGCAATACCACTACCATCAGGAATATTATATTTACCTTTATTAATCTCCTCTTTTATTTTTTCATTATGCAAAAAATTATTAATAATAAGAGGATTAATATTATAAATTATGGTTAATTCTTTTTCTTTAAAAATATCTTTTAAAATTTCTTCTTTTCCTTTAGTACTAGTTTTAAATCCTAAGTAATATTCATTATCTTCTCTTTTTTCTTTCTTGTATAATTTACTTAAAAGATAACCAATTACCAAAGATATGGGAATAATGGTACTTATGGCATTTAAAATATTACCCGTAAAATAAGTACTTAATAAAAAGTACGCAATACTAAATAAAAGCATCATATTTTCATAATTAAAATATCTTTTTAAATTAAATAAACATTTAAAACCCATTAGCATTAAAAGAAAGATATTAACTCCTAATAGGATTATAACTCCCAAAATTCCTAAAGCATAATATTGCATTACATAATCTGATTCAATATTAAAAATATGCATTACTCTATCATAGCCAATGCCAAGGAAAATATCTGCTTGATTATCATTTAACTCTTCCACTCTTTCAATTATTTTTCTTTCCAAAAATCTCGTGTCATTAATTTTAACACCTAGTGTCAAATAATTTTCATAAAACGCCCGATCATTTTCTAAAGGATAATAAGTATTATAAAAATCGCTATCGATATTAAAATAGCCTAAATATTTCTTAAACTCGGTATCATTTAATTCATTTTTTTCTTTGCTATCTAACTCCTTAAATTCATTATTTTCCTTACTCGTTTCTTTTTCACTAAATAAAGTATCATAATAACTATTTCGGGATAATAAAGGACAAACCCGATAAAGACTTATACTTAATAGGAAAAATAAAACTAAGGATAAGGTATACATTTTGGAAAAAGGCTCTCTTATTATAGCTGTCACTAGATAAACTATTAAAGCCACAATTAAAATAATAAAGACAGAATAAGTTGAAACTCTGGTGCCTAACATAAATAAAGATGCGATTGTTAAAATAATCGTGATCACTTTTGGCATAGTTACTTTTTCTTTTAAATTAATAAGCATAATGGGTAAATATAAAATAAAGATGGCAGCGATTTGATTAGTAAGATGAAAATAGCCTTTTGTAGAAGCCGAAGCAAAAGGGACACTTTCCTTAAACCAATCAAAGATATTATATTTGGGATGGAAAAAATCATAAGACGTATAACCAATTTTTAAAATATTAGCTATGACAATAATGAATGCCATGATAAAAGAAGATAAATAAATTAAATTATAAAATTTCTTTTTATCTAGTTGTAATTTATAAATACTATAAATGATTAAAACATTCATACTCATTTTAAGAAAATATAAGATTTCATTTATATTATTAATCTCTTTAATAAAAGGCACATTAAAATGATTAACATTAACTATATGCAAAATTATATAGAATAAAAGAGCTAAAAAATAAGCAATTAAAATTTTTCTTTCTTTTGAAGAGGCATAAAAAATAAAGATAATTAAAAATAAAAGGCCAATAGCTAAAACTCTAATTAAAGTGGAAATGCTATTATAAAAAAAGTGAAAATCTAAAATAAGAGATATTAAATAAAAAATAAAAACATAATTAACAAGCATTTCTTTGGAAAAAAAATTTTTTAATTTTTGCATAAATACCTCGGTTTTTCTATTTATTTTATTATATCTTAAAAGATGAAAAAAAGAAAGTTACTTCTTCTTTTTATGATCATATAAAATATCTGTTTTTAAAACGACAAAAAGGACTAATAGCATAGCGACTAAATATAAGACTATAACATCCCTACTATCTCCAACAACATAAAGGATTGAAATGACAGAGAAAATAATGGTTACTAAATAAATTATTAAAATACTCACCCGTGGGGAAAATTTTAATTTTAAAAGTTGATGATGAAAATGTTCTTTATCAGCTTCCGCAATACTTTTATGTTTAATAAGGCGTCTTAAAATAGCAAAGACGGTATCAAATACCGGAATAGCTAATATTGTTATGGGAATAACTAAAGAAGTCAGAGTAGCAACCTTATAACCTAAAAGAGCAATAACTGAAATAATAAAGCCTAAGAAAACACTACCGGAATCACCAATAAATATTTTAGCGGGCGGAAAATTATAAACTAAAAAGCCTAAAGTGGACCCAAGCATAATTAAAGAAAGAACAATGTCTAAGCCTCCTAAACGATTTAAAATTAAAGCAATGACGGCGATTGTTAAAAAATAAATGGAACTAATTCCACTAGATAGGCCATCCATACCATCAATAAAATTTATAGCATTAGAGATTGCTAAAATAAAGAAAGTTGATAAAAAATAACTCATAAAAAGATTAAGCTCTATTCTTAAGCCTAAAAAAGTAATCTCTGTAAAATAGACTTTGCCATAAATAACGACGATTAAAGCCGCGATGACTTGCACAATAAATTTATATAAAGCTCGAATAGATTTAATGTCATCAAAAATACCTACTAAAACAATTAAAAAGGAACCGATTAAAATTGATAACATTTGCGTTGTAACTTCGCCATATAAAATATAACCTAAAAGAAATGCTCCAAAAACAGCTAAACCACCAAGACGAGGAATAGGAACTTTATGAATTTTTCTTTCATTAGGTATATCCATTGCTCCTACATGATTAGCTAACTTTTTAGAAACGGGAACTAGAAGTAAACTTGTTAAAAAAGTTACGACCACAATTTCAATTATATTATGTCCATTAACCATCCAATTCATTTCCAACACCTAGCAATATTATAAACGATAACCAACGAAAAAGAAAGATTATCTCACTCGTTATAATATTGGTTCTAGAATTTCTAGTGTGAAGTAAAATTTAGTAAAATGTAGGTCTAACCTAATAAAAACAGGTATTTTTAAT
>CANQXW010000020.1 GCA_947627925.1 uncultured Bacilli bacterium
GGTTAGTTATCTTTTGAGGCTTGTTCCCAAGATACGCTTGGTTCTATTCCTTGTATTTATTCTGACTTTAACCTATTTCAATTTCAGTAGTAAAACTACAAATTATTCGGTCCTTCCTAACTAACTAGTACTACGACCTCGGCTGACTTCTTGCAATAAACCTTTTTCGAACGATTTTCTTAATAGGGTTCTCCTTAATCGTTTGCAAGACCTCCCGTGGTAAGACATATATCTTTCCTCGATTAGCTACTTATTTTACTATATAAAGTTACGGGTATCTTTTGGACTTTAGTTTGTTCAGCAACCTCATCCGTTTATACAGCCTTATAATAAGTTTCTGTTCGTTAGCCCTCGATTTTGTTTCACACTTCCTTTGGCCCCAACCTCACGATTGATGCTTTGTGCTTCCCTAACACTTCGTCGATACCTACGCGTGTATTGGACTTTCACCAACTAGATATATGCCATGCACGGCACCTTAAAAAGGAAGCTTTTTGCTTCCTAACTATATTAAAAAGTTTATTCATACTTTTTAATGTCATTTTTCTCTTAATGATTGATAACACCTTTAGAAAACCAAAAAGCGAATCGCCATGATGAGAACCTCAACCCATTATGGCGATTACATTTGGGAAATACCATCAACCATAAACGATATACGGATTATCAATATCTCCTGCACCACCTATTATCCTACCGGACTTAAGATAGAAGACTGGACGAACCGCATATGTAAAGCTCAAATAGTTGTTGGTCGTAGCCCCGTAATCATACACAACCCGCGCAAGGTAACCTTTGCCGCCAAAACCACACTTGGTCATTGTCCATTCATATAAATAAGATGATGGGGCTAAAGAACCTGTTGGGGTGTTGTCCTTGCCATTTAAACCATTTTGAATAAATAGCCAATTGCTCGTACTTTGACTACTTGCATATAAATAGTCACTTAAATACATTAATCCTATTTTGGCATTTTCAATACTTTTTGTTCTTTCATTTTGATATACTGTTGGATTACTACTTGATGTTGAGTCTCCTATGTAATATTTTGTCGATGATATTAAGTCTGTCCATTTTGTTTCTTGCATATAACTGTATTTGTCATTTTTTATAAATATATTTGGATATGTTGATGTACTTGTAGTGTTTCCGTTTAATCTCTTATATAAATCTGAATTATTCCAATATGTATTATCATTATAATTATTGTGCCATGCAAAGGTATTTGTATTACTACTTCCTTGAACTAATTTTGTCGCTTTGATTAGTTTTAATCTTCCGCCTGTATCTATTCCTATTATTCTATACATGTATAAATCCATATTGTCTTTGCATGTTTGCATATCATCTGTTCCAAAGCATATGAAGTTATCTGTTACTTCATCTTTCGTTCCAATGAATCTTCTTAAATCATCCGAACTATTTCTTGATTTTGCTTGTTCGCTCGTTTCTAATGTCCCGTTTGCTTCTGATCTTTGTATTATATCGTCTAATGAAATTGTATGAACAAAATACAATGCACAATATACTGTTTTTTTCGTCGTTATTGTTGCTGTATGATCTTTATAATTAAAACTTACTACTTCTGAGGATTCTATTGGACTATTATTTTCATCATAACACTCTGCTTTTAAAAATTCAATGTCGGGTGAATCGGTTGGCCATGTATTTCTATTTTCTTGGGGTTTGCCATCTAAATAATATGCTAATGTACTTTTATTACTAATATTATTATTTTCATATGTTACTTGTTCTATTTTATTATTTAATTTATTACTTGGTAATATTATATATATTCCTTCTAATATTATTAATAATATTAATAATACCTTAATTATTACTTTCTTCATTATATTTATTCCTCCACTTCTTTATCAAAATACAAATAGCATAAATCTTTAGCTTTATAATCTACTTGTAAATTACCATTATCATATGTAATCTGTGTTTGGGTTGTTTCATCTTTATTTGTACATTCATAACTTCCTAACGTATATCCGCTTGTAGGTATTGTTGTTAATGTATAGGTTTTTTTATCTTTTATTGTAACAATATCTGTTGACGATTCTACTAATGCTACAACATTTATATCTCTATTAAGTTCTGTATATGGATCTAATTCAAAACTATAATATATTCGACATACTATTTGATGTATATTATCTTCAGTTATAGTTACTTTTACTTCTCCAGTTGATTCATCTATTGAATAATCACTATAAGTTACTTTATCTCCTTCTCTTTCACTTACTTTTGGTATGCAATTACTTCTTTTTTCATCTAATTTATAATTTGAAACCTCTAAAGGAGGAGTAGCTACAATATTATACTTTGAAGGTTCAAATATATCTTGAGCATAATATAAAACATTAATATCAGTATTGGTTTTTAATTCTGATGTATCTCCTCCGGCAAAATTACCTATCTTAGTACTTAATATAGGAATTTCATTACTACTACTATAATAGGCATAAGAATCTTTAGATACTATTTTTATTAAACAACCTATCCCTAATATTAATATAATAAATACAAATATCTTATTTTCCTTTATTTTCATTTAAACCATTCCCTCATGTTTATAATACCGAATTTACTATTGTTTATTTTTAGTATACATTTAAACAATAATGGAAGATTGTTTTTACATCTTTTTAAGTGTAATCCAAATACATCTAAAAAAATGTATGAAATTATATATTAGGGCGAATAGAAATGCAATTATTAAGGCTAAAAGAAATAAGAGAAGATAGGGACTTATCCCAAAAAGATATTGCTAAAATTTTATATACTACCCAACAACAATATTCCAAGTATGAATTGGGGATTCAATTAATACCGATTGATAGATTATGTATTTTAGCGGATTATTATAATGTAAGTCTTGATTATTTAGTATGTCGAACAGATGAGAGAAAATGTTATCCTAAAAGTAAATTGAACTAATTTTTTACATAAAATTTACTTAATTGATGATTATTCCTTGTATTTACTTGTTTAGCTAAAATATAATAAGTATAGGAGCGATGAAATGAAAAAGAGTGGATTTATGGAAGGAGCAATTATTGCTACTTTAGCTATCTTCTTATCTAAATTTTTAGGTATCATTTATGTTATTCCTTTTTATGGTATTGTCGGAAGTCAAGGGGGAGCTTTATATGGCTACGCTTATAACATATATAATTTATTTTTAATCATATCTAGTGCGGGTATCCCTTTAGCTATTAGTAAACTTACGAGCGAATATGATGCTTTAAAACAAAAAAGAGAAAAACAGTACATGTTTGAAGTAACTAAAAAAATAGTTTTTGTTTTTTCGGTTACTTGCTTTTTAATCTGCTTTGTTTTTGCCAGTCCTATCGCGAAACTAATTATCGGAGAAGTTACTGAAGGCAATAGTGTTTCAGATATTGCTTTTGTCATTAGATGTGTGTCTTTTGCTATTTTAGTAGTCCCTCTTTTAGCTATTAGAAGAGGATACTTACAAGGACATGGTTATATTGGTGCATCTTCATTAAGCCAAGTTATTGAACAAATAGTGAGAGTTTTAGTCATTATTTTTGGTAGTTTTACAGTTTTAAATGTTTTCCATTTAAGTTTAAAAACCGCGGTTGGAGTAGCTGTTTTTGGAGCAACTATCGGGGCTTTATCAGCTTATACTTATTTAATTAAGAAAAATATTAAAGCTAAAAGAGAAAATAAAATGGATACTAAATCCTTATCTAAGGCCGAAAAAAAAGCGATTATTCACAGAATAATCATGTATGCTACTCCTTTTATTATTATTAATATCGCTAATTCTTTATATCAAACAACTGATATGATTTTACTTAATCGAGGTCTTTATATGATTGGTTTTAAAGATATAGATATTGAAACAATTAGTAGTATCTTTACGACCTGGGGAAGTAAACTTAATACCATTATTACCAGTTTTGCGACTGGTCTTGCCATTAGTCTTGTCCCAACCCTTGCGAAAAGCAATGTTAAAGGAGATACCAAAGGAATTAATGATAAGTTTAATAAAATCTTACAAGTCTTCTTTTATATCATTTTACCTTTAGCGATATTTATGAGTATATTTGCAAGTAGCATTTGGCAAGTCTTCTATGGCCCAAGTGAATTTGGACCAATAATCTTCCAATTCTCGATAATTGTGGCAGCGATCGATGCTTTATATATCATGATCTGTAATGGACTCCAAGGATTAAACGAATCTAAATTAATTTATATCTCGGTAGGAAGTGGCTTATTAATAAATCTAATATTAGATGTACCATTAATGGTTCTATTTAATAATCTTAATATTTATCCTTATTACGGGGCCATCACGGCTACCTTAATTGGTTATTTAGTTTCTTTAATAATTCCTCTTGTTACTTTAAAAATTAAAATTAATTTAAATTATTCCAAAACTTTAAAAAAATTACCAAAATTATTTTTAGTTTATGCTTTAATGATATTCTTATCTTTATTATATCGTGGTATAATAATTAATGTTGAAAGTAGAATAATGCTTATACCTTTAATTGGCATTATTGGCATTATTTTAGTAGTTTTATATTATTTCTTAAATAAAAAAGAAATTGAAGAAATGTTAGGAACTAGTATCATGAATAAAATTAGAAAGAAAAGGGATAAGAATGAATAGTATTATCATTATAGTTATTATCTTAGCGTTAATTGCCATCTTTGCTTTAATTTATTTTAGCTCTTTAACTAGATTAAAAGAATATAAAGAAAGAATGGATAAAGCGGAAAGTATTATTGATACTAATTTAAATAAAAAGCTAGATTTAATTATTAGTTTAAATGGGGAAGTTAAAAAAGTAACTGGCAAAAAAGATTACTTAAAAGATTATGTATCAATTAGAGATTTAATTATTACAAATAATGAAAAAGATTTTAAATTAGATGAAGCGGTTAAATTAATTAATGATTTAACTAATGATTATGAAGAACTTAATAATGATAAAGAATTTAATAAAAAAATGCAAAGTTTAAGAGAAATAGATGAATTATTAGTATCCGCTAAAAATACTTTTAATCAAAATGCTTTAAAATCTAATCAATTAATTAAAACAATTCCTTATAATATAATTGCTAAACTTTCGAAAATGCGCATCAGAAGTTTTTATAGTACCAATAATAAAACCGATAGTGATGAAGTTTTTTAAAGCTTCCAATCTATCGGTTTTAAATTGTTTTTAATTAAAAATTCATTAGTTTTAGAAAATGGTTTAGAACCAAAGAAACCACTACTGGCCGAAAATGGGGATGGATGAGGACTAGTTAAAACTAAATGACGAGGATTTGTGATATATTTTCTTTTTTCTTTGGCAAAATTACCCCAAAGGATAAAGACAACGGGGCTTTCTTTAGCATTTAAAGCTTTAATGATATAATCAGTTAATAACTCCCAGCCTAAGTTTCGATGCGATGCTGGTTTATCTTTTTCCACCGTTAAGACGGCATTAAGAAGTAAAACACCTTCTTCCGCCCATTTCGTTAAATCGCCATATTCGGAAGGGGATATTCCTAAATCATCATTAAGTTCTTTATAAATATTTTGAAGTGATGGTGGTATTTTAATACCCTTTTGCACACTAAAGGAAAGACCATGGGCTTCTCCTTCTCCATGATAAGGATCTTGACCCACAATGACAACTTTCGTATTTTCATAACTCGTTAATTTCAAAGCATTAAAGATATAATTCTTGGGTGGATAGACAATACTCGTATTATATTTATCATTAATCATTTGTAAAAATTTTTTAAATCCGGGACTTTTTTCCACTACTTCTAAAACATTATCCCAATCGTTTCCTATCATAATATCTACTTCTTTTCTACTTATGGTAACGCTCGTTATTATTTATTTTAAAGGCCCTATAAATTTGCTCTAATAAGATTCCTCTAAATAAGCCATGGGGAAAAGTAAACGCCCCAAAACTAATCTCTTCATCACATAAACTAATAACCTCTTTATCTAAACCATTGGATCCGCCAATAAAGAAAGTTATAGTACTATGATGATTAAATAAATCATCAATATGTTTCGCAAAAGAAAGACTATCATAATTTCTTCCCGTAATAGTTAGAGCAATATTATAATCTTTCTCATTAAGGCATTTTAAAATATCAATGGTTTCTTTTTTAATATCTTCATTATCTTTTAATTCAATAATTTCTATTTTATGATATTTTTGAATCCTTTTTAAATAATCACTTACTAAATCTATTAAATATTTTTCTTTAATTTTTCCGGGTGCTACTATTCTAATCATAATACTATCACTTCACTTATTTCATTAGGCTTTGCACATTCAATATTATCAAAATTAACATTATATTCTTTTAAACTATCCTTAACTGTTTCTAAAGCGGTATCCGGAGTATTATTTATTTCACTTAAGTGCATTAAATAAACTTTTTTCGTTTTATCCCCAATTAACTTAGCTAAATAAAATCCGCTGGCTTGATTAGATAAGTGGCCTTCATCACTTAATATTCTTTTTTTCGTCCATTCCGGATATGGTCCATGTGTTAGCATTTCTACATCATGATTACTTTCCATTAAATAAATATCTCGATTTTTAAGAAGATTAAAATATTTACTTTTTATATAACCCGTATCGGTTATTTGAACAATCGATACATCTCCTTCTTCAATGATAAAGTTTCGGCTCGCTACGGCATCATGACTTGATTTTAACGCATATATTTTTAAATCATCAAAGTCTATTTCCTCATCATAGATTTTAATATGATCATAATTTTTTAGGCTATCTAAACTTAAAAACATTTCTTCTGGCATACAGACAGTTGCAGGATAACTTTTAATAAATGTTTCTAAAGCTGAAACATGATCGGTATGCAAATGACTAATCAAAATAATATCGATATCTTCCGGAGAAACATTTATTTTTTTTAAAGAATCCACAATATACTTTTTGGTTTTTCCCATATCTAATAAGATATGATGATTTTTAGTTTCTATATAAGTGATGTTTCCTTTAGAGCCACTGGCAAATACACAAACTTTCATTGTTTATATAATTCCCTTGGATTATAGTAAGTGCCACCGGCATTAGGATTACCAATTGAAAAACCAAAGTGAAGGTGGGTACCTGTTGAAGAACCGCTGTCACCCATATAACCTACGACAGTACCTCTTGATACGGTTTGACCAACTTTAACTGGGATAGTTCCAATCATATGGCCATAAGTAGTATAGATATTATTATCGTGTTCAATAATAACATAGTTACCAAGGCCACCACCACAGGTACTACCATAATAACCATAATCAGCACAACCTTTAGAAACCGCTACGACTTTACCATCATTGGCGGCATAAATCTTCGAACCAAAACCAGTACCCGAAATATCAATACCATTGTGATGTTTACCCCACCGCGGAGCAAACTCAGAAGTAACGGAGAATGGATTACCTGTAGGCCAACGCCAACCAGAACCCGTATCTTGAATACTTTGGGTACCCCAAGATTTATCTACTCTTCCTCTGGTTATTACACGATCGACAACTTCTCTAATTATTTCTTTATCTTTAATATCAACATTACTATTTGGTTCCCCATTAACAACATTATAATGTTTTTCTTGAATCTTTAAACCATTCATCCCATTAACTGTTATTTCGGAATAACTAGGAGGTTTAGTATTATCTCTTTCAATTTTAGTGGTAAACTCTGTTACTACTTCTTCTATTTCATTAACATTATAACTAAAAGATATTTGCGGATCAATAAGAGTAATATTTACAGTATCTCCCACTGTTAAAAGAGAATCTTTACTCGTATACTGTGGATTAGCAACTAAAAATTCTTGGGTATTTAAAGTATTAGCTTCACTAATAGATTCAATAGTATCGCCCTCTTTAATCGTATAACTATGTTCAGCATAATCAAAGCCAAATAATAATTCTTGGGCTAATGAATCACTATCTTCATAAATTTTATCATTAATACTAATATATCTTTCTCTGATAGATATATCTTCTAAAATATCCATATCTTCATAAGTTAAGCCTATATCATCTAATTCTTTTTGCATTCCCTTAATATAATCTTCATAATCTTCTTCACTAACAAAAGCTAAGACAAATTTTTCAATTGCTTCTTTTAAGATATTCTTATCTAATATATTAAAAGTAAAAGCTTCATGATCATTATAAGCTGATACTTGTACTTCATAACCATAAATAGTAAAATCTTGTGTTTTTTCTATTTTATTATAAATTTCATTTAAATCAGATACTTTTGTATTATAAGAATATTCCTCTACTATTTGTAGTCCATTCGGAGGATAGACATTATTAACATGATATTTATCTTTAATTACTTGTTGTCTTTCATCAATTAATTTATATAAAGCATCTTTATCTTTAATACTTCCGATTACTTCTCCATCTAAATAAACATTATATATTTTATTAATAGGGTTGTTAACAACATGAACACTATTAAATAAAAAGAATAAAAAGATAACAATTAAACAAATCATTTCTGTAACTATTTTTTCACTTATTTTCATTAATCTTCATCCTTATCATGGGCCACATTTCTGAATACACTCATATTGAGTTCAAATAGTAAATCTACTGTTCCTAAAGAACCTTTCCGATGCTTTGCAATAACGAGTTCCGCTGGGACAATCTTTTCATTTTGATCTTTCTTCGCTTCATAATAATCTTTTCTATTAATAAATAAAACGATATCCGCATCTTGTTCAATTGAACCAGACTCTCTTAAATCGGCCAGCATTGGCATATTGCTTTCCCGTCTTTCGGCATTTCTTGATAGTTGAGCACAAGCAATAATTGGCACATTAAATTCTAAAGCCATAGTCTTTAAATTACGGCTAATTTCGGATACTTCCACTTGTCTTGATTCAATCCTTTTATTACCCGTAGTAACTAGTTGTAAATAATCGATAACGATAAGACCTAAACCCTTAGGCATGTTGGCTAGTCTTCGACATTTAGCTTTTATTTCCGAAATCGTAATACCTGAATTATCTTCGATATAAAGATTAGTTTCGGCAAGATTATTCATCGCTTCATTATATCTTTTCCAATCTCTTTCTTGCATTGCCCCTGTTTGAAGTTTATAACTATCAATCCCACCTTGGGCACTAATAATCCGGTTAACTAATTGTTCGGCTGGCATCTCTAAATTGAATATTGCTACCGCTTTATCCGTCGTTCTGGCAGCATAAGTGGCCATATTTAAAGCTAGCGCTGTTTTTCCCATACCAGGACGAGCGGCAAGAATAATTAATTCGCCAGGTTGAAAACCTGTAGTTATCCGGTCAAAATCATAAAATCCTGTCTCTAAGCCCGTTATTATTTTCTTGGTTCTCGCTAGTTCCTCTAACTTTTCTTGAGCTCTTCTTAAAATTTCATGAATTGGTACAAAATCTTTAACTTCTCTTGTTTTAACCACATTTAAAATGTTTTTTTCTGCATCATCTAAAACATTCGTAATATTTTCTTCATCATAAGCTTCATTAATTATTTCAGTGGCCGTATTAATTAAATTTCTTCTAGTTGCATGTTCTTTTATGATATCTAAATAATATCTTAAGTTAGCCGTTGTAATAACGGAATCAATTACTTCACTAATATAAGGAAGACCCCCAATGGCATTTAATCTTTTCTTCTTATCTAATTCTTCTTTAATCATTCCCGCATCTATGGGGATATTATTATCATGTAATTCTTTAATGGCTTCGAATAAATATTTATTTCTTTCATCAAAAAACATATCAGAGTTTATTTCCTCAACTATGGTATCTACTAAACTATTATCGATGAATGCAACCCCCAAAACACTCATTTCAGCTTCTTTATTTGAAGGCATTACTCTAGCCATTTTATCACCTACTTACTAACTTCAATATTAATTTTAAATTTCACTTTCTTATGTAAGGTTATTTCTACTGGATGAACTCCTAAGGAATCGATATTACCAAATGTATTAATATTTTTCTTATCAATATCAAATCCCTTTTTCTTTAACTCATCACTTATTTGTTTGGTAGAAATATTGCCAAACACTTTGTCTTGAGAACCTACTTTAACTTTAAAACTAAAAGTCTTATTTTCTAATTTTTTCTTAATTTCTTCTAAGCTTTTTACTAAAGCATCCTCTTCTTCTTGTCTTATTTTTATTTCTTTATCTAAAACTTCTTTGCTTCCTTTAGTATAAGGAACTCCTAATTTATTTTTAATTAAATAATTATTTCCATAACCATCTGATACGGAAATTATATCGTCTTTTTTTCCTTTCCCCTTAACATCTTTAAGTAAAATAACCTTCATATTTCCTCCTTTAAAATGTTTCTTATATTATACCATGTAACTGCTATTTAAGTAAATTATCTTTAAAAAATTTATCATTCACAATCCAGATTCGCTTTTCTCCATAGCCTTCTAAAAAAATTACTTTGCGGTCTTTGAGAATTTTAATATACCTTCTAATAGTTCTTTCCGAAACCTCTAAATTTGTAGCTAAAGCATTCTCGGTAATTACATTATTATTCATCATTTCTTTAATAATGTAATAAAAAATTTGGTAATTTAATTTCTTCATCTTTTTCACCCCTTCACTTATATATATAGTAGTTTTTTGGGCGATTTCCTTTTTTTTTGAAGAAATTTTTTGTTAATTTTTAAAACTTTTTTGCCAATTCTTATATAATTGGTAGCAATTTTGGTAATTTCAAAGAAAAATAGGTTAAAAAAAATTCACAAAATTAATTGTGAATTAGATTATTTAACATATGGTATTAAAGCCATAAATCTTGCATATTTAACTTGTTCAGCAATATGTCTTTGATGTTTAGCACAAGCACCGGTAACCCGTCTAGGTAATATTTTACCTTTTTCATTTATATATTTGTTAATAATCATAACATCTTTATAATCAACGCTTTTACCAGCACACATTTGACATATTTTCTTTTTCTTACGATAAAATTCAGCCATTATATTTTCCCTCCTTCAATTAGAATGGTAGATCATCACTACTTAAAGAGATTTCTTCGCCAAAACTCTTAAAAGGATCTTCCGTTAAGTCCGCACTTTCTAAATTCATATCAGGTATAACATCGTTATTAGGCATTGGAGCTTCTTCTCGATTAGTTCCTTCAGTAGAACTCTTGGAACTTAAAAAGTTAACTACATCGCATACAACTTCAGTTGTATATCTTTTAGTACCATCTTGCGCATCATAACTTCCCGTTCTAATCCGTCCTTCAGCTGATACTAATGAACCTTTATGACAATATTTAGAAATATTGTCAGCTTGTCTTCCCCAAGCACTACAATTTATAAAGTCGGCTCCTCTTTCCCCATTTTTATTGGTAAAGTTTTGTGAAACAGCAATAGTAAATCTTGTTACGGCCATTCCACTTGGAGTTGTTCTTAACTCTGGATCTCTTGTTAGTCTTCCTACTAATAATACTTTATTCATGTCTACTCGCCTTCTTTTTTTAAGATTAAATGTCTTAAAATATTCTCGTTAATACGAAGTTTACGATCAAATTCGCGGATTACTTCATGAGTAGCTTCTACATTCATTAAATAGTAAAAACCACTTACTTCTTTGTTAATTGGATAAGCAAGTTTTTTTCTACCCATATCCTTGAATTCGATAACTTTTGATTTATTGTCTGTAATTAACTTTTGGGTTTCTTTAACAACATTATTTAATGCTGCATCATCTAAAGTTGCTTTAACAATAAACATAATTTCATAATTAGTCATCTTTCCACCTCCTTATGGTCTTTTGGCTTTTATAAAAAAGCAAGGAGTAATCAATTTACTCGCCATATAGTATACCAAAAATAATTTTAATTGTAAATAATTAATGCCTTATTTTAATCATATTAAAATTCCCATTAATTATGCAAAAAACCAGCTATAAACTGGTTCCATTTTTTAACTCTTCTTCGGGTGTATAATTTTTTAAGTTTTGTAAAATCTCTTCTTTAGTATTTCCTAATCCCATGCTACTAGCATATCCCACTAGTAAATTAGAAAATTCCTCCGCTTCTTCTTGTTCAGGACTTTTGAAAGTTGTCACTGGTACACCCAATTCTCTAGATAATTGGAAAGTTGTATATTTTTGGTATTCTTCATCTGGTAAAGCTTTAATCATATGCAAAATATTAACCATGGTTTTAACCCCTTCCATACCAATACCTTCTATATTTCTAAATTCATAAATGCCCGCAAAAGTTAAATCTTTTTGCAAAGCTAATTGCCCAATAATTTCGGTTAGTTTTGGATTTTCTACTATATCATGATTATCTTTTAAATTAAGTAATTCTTCCGGTTCAAAAAATCCCCATGTAGATAATTCCCCTAATAATTCCGCATATTCAGCTTCCGGATAAACATATCCTAAACATCTTACACCTTCTAAATCTAAATTACCAAATAAACCAAGGCAAATAATTTCTAAATGTTTGGAATTAAGCAAATCTTGGCGAATATTAGCCATATTTATTGATACATTACCTTTATTTTTATAAGCATTAAAACTAATAATTTTATTAACAACAAGGTAGCGATCAATTCTTCTTTTTTGGGCCGCTGGATTACCAATGGCTACATGATTTAATTGTTCGGCTACTTCTTCTGGAGTATAATTTATAGTCTTCGTAAACTTTAATTTATTATCTAATTCATGAAATTTAGGCACACTTTTTCTTTCAATATAGTAACCATTTATTTCGGTTAATTCATCTAAATTTTTACCCAAAGCATTTACAAGAAGATTTTTTAATTCTTCATATAAATGAGCATCTTCTCCAGATGAAATCATGAAATCACATGTATCCATTAATTTTTTATTTAAAGCAAGGGGAGCTGACGTATTTTGAAAAATTAAAATAGTTCTTTCCGCATCGCATAAATCTTTAAACTCTTGTAAATAGACACTCTCAATATGATAGCCTAAAACATCTTCCATTAGACTAGTATCACTACCACTCTTAGCTAATTCTTTTTCTTTTTTCGCACTTAAATTAATGATTTCGACAATTCTTTCAATAATATCATTTACCATATTTTTCGCCATTGTAATTCCCCTTTCTAAACATTAAATCTAAAGTAACAGATGTCGCCATCCATAACTTCATAATCTTTTCCTTCTAATCTTAGTCGACCAGCTTCTTTTACTTTAAGTTCGCTACCTAATTCTTTTAAATCATCAAAACTCATAACTTCAGCTTTAATAAATCCTCTTTCAAAATCGCTATGAATGATCCCGGCACATTTAGGAGCTTTCATCCCTTTTTTAAAAGTCCAGGCCCGGCATTCATCAGGTCCTGATGTAAAGAAGGTCGCAAGGCCTAACAAATCATAAGTAGCAAAGATTAATTTATCAAGACCACTATTGGCAATACCTAAATCTTTCAAAAAGGCCTTTTTTTCTTCTTCCGGATAATCCGCTAAATCACTTTCTAGTTTCGCACACATAACGACGACACTAGCTTTCTCTTTTTCGGCATATTCTTTTAAAGTTAGAGAATATTCATTATCTCCAACGGAAGCACTTTCTTCTGATACATTAGCAACATAAATAATTTTTTTAAAGGTTATTAAATTAAAATTTTTAATTAGATCAATTTCATCTTCGGTAAATTCTAATAATCTGACCGGAATACTTTTTTCTAAACTATCCTTAATTCTTTTTAACACACTTACTTCTTTTAAGGCTTCTTTATCTTTAGTGGTTTCCGCTTTTTTTTCAATTTTGCCAAGGCGATTAGCCACTATTTCTAAATCAGATAAAATGAGCTCCGTATTAATTATTTCCACATCCCTAATGGGATCCGTTTTCCCTTCGACATGCGTAATATTCTCATCATCAAAGCATCTTACTACTTCGACAATCGCATCTACTTCTCTTATATGCGACAAAAATTTATTGCCTAATCCTTCGCCAGTCGATGCTCCGCTAACTAAACCCGCAATATCAATAAATTCAAAAGTTGTTGGTACAACACTTTTCGGATTATATAGACTGACTAAATAATCGAGTCTTGTATCCGGAACGACAACGACTCCCACATTTGGTTCAATCGTCGCAAAAGGATAATTGGCCGCGAGAATATGTTTTTTTGTAATGGCGTTAAATAAGGTTGATTTACCAACATTTGGCAAACCGACTATGCCTGCTTGTAAACTCATAATTACCTCCTACATAGTTGGACTAGCGCTTATTCCAAGTGGTATACCTATAATATACCATACAATTACTAAAACTAGTAGCGTTAAACTAATAATAATTGTATATGGAAGTTGATACTTAATTGATTCTAATAAATGAATTTTTTCTTCCCTTTGATTATATTTTTCTAAAAAAGCCAAATAAACAATAAAGTAAGCTAAAACTGGCGTAATATTCATAACACCCGCTTCGGCAAACCGAAAAACGATTTGGGCAAAAGCCGGAGTCATGCCATTTTGCATAAATAATGGCACCATGGTAGATGATAACATTGACCATTTAATCGTACTTGATGGCACCACAATCGTGGAAACCATGACGCCAAGGAAGGCTAAAATGATTAAAGGAAATCCGGTAAATCCACTTTTTGTAATTATATCACTCATAAAAGCCACAATGACATTGCCAATATTCGTTTGTTTTAAAATACTGATAAAAATAGAGGCTAAAAAAATCATAACTAACATATTGCCAATACCATCTAGGGAATGGCCAAAATTATCACAGAAATCTTCATGATTTTTAATTGTTTTAACCCCAATGCCATAAAATAAGCCTAAAATGATAAATAATAAAGTAACAATGAAGACAAAACCATTACTAAAGAAAGAATTAACACTAAATAACTTATCTATATAAGCAGTTTGGCTATAATCTAGTAAAGCCCCACTTAAAGGAAGTCCCGGGATAATACTATAAATAAAGATTATTAAGTAAATAAAGGCACTAGCGCAAGCATAAATCATGCCCTTTTTTTCATCTTTAGTAACAATATCTTCTTCTAACTCACTTTCCGTAAATTCATATTTAGGCAATTTCTTCACAATAATATTTTCTGTCACAATCGTAATAATATATGATACTAATAAAACCGCGACAGTCATAATAATAAAGAACGATAGACCATTAACTGTATGTACTGAATCAATGGTTGATGATACTAAATTAGTATAAGTAGATAAGGCTGAATCGGAGCTAGTAAAGAAAATATTAATAGCATTTCCACAAGATAAAGCGGCAAAAGAACAAATTATGCCAATCGCTGGATTTCTTTTTCCATAATAGAAAAGCAAAGCCCCTAGGGGAATAAAAATTAGATAAGATAAGTTACCAAAAAGGCTCGCTATAACACAAATAAAGACAAAAAAGAAAGTAACTGTCTTCTTCTTTAATCTTTTCGTTGTTAATGTAATGGCTGTTTGTAAAAAGCCACTTTTGTCCATAATGCTAATACCCATTAATAGAATGATTAAATTAGACAAAACCGTAAAATTAGCAAAATTAGATACGGTATTGGTAAAGATATATTTAATACCACTTAAAGAAAATAAAGATTTAACTACTTCAGTTACTGGTGTTATATCAGAAGTAATATCATTAATATGATAATAAGTTGCTTGAATATCTAATAAATGAAGTATACCACTTAAAACAATAGTTATCGCAATAAGGACAACATACGTCATCAGTGGATGTAATCCACCTCTATTTTTTCTAGCTCTTCTTCTCATCTTTAAGCACCTTCTTTAATTTCTTTTGAAATTCTAATCTATCCATCATTATTTCTCTGCCACAGTTATTACACTTAATTTTAACATCAACACCAACTCTTGTAATAGTCCATAAATTAGTGCCACAAGCATGGTTTTTTCGCATAATAACTTCATCATTTAGAGAAAAACTTTTATTCATTATTCTTCACCAATAGAAATATTTAAAATTTCCATTATTCTTTCTAAATCTTTAAGAGAATCAAAAGTAATTTCCACTTTATTTTTATTTATTTTAACTTTATTTCCTACTTTATCACTAATAACTCTTTCATACATTTCATATTTAGGATTAGTTTCCTTCTCTTTTATAGGTTTTCTTTTAATCATTTCTTTGCCACTAACAATTTTTTCAATATCCCGAACATTTAAGTTTTCACTTACAATTCTTCTGGCTAATTCAATTATTTGATTTTCATCTTCTAATTTACTTAAAGCTCTTCCATGAGAGGTAGATATCTCTTTACTTATTAACATTTTTTGCACTTGTTCTGGCAATTTTAAAAGTCCTAATAAATTAGTAATATAACTTCTACTTTTACCAAATTTAATAGCAAATTCTTCTTGGGTCATTCCTCTTAAATTAATAATATTTAAAATACTTTTGGCTTCATCAATCGCATTTAAATCTTCTCTTTGAATATTTTCAAGTAAGGCTATTTCCATCATTTCTTGATCCGTAAAATCTTTAATAATAGCAGGTATTTCTTTTAAACCAGCTAGTTTAGATGCTCTAAGTCTTCTTTCACCCGCGATTAATTCATAACCTTTAATACTTTTCTTAATTAAAATTGGTTGCACTACTCCATATTCTTTAATAGAAGTCGCTAATTCTTGTAGGCTTTCTTCATTAAAATTAGTCCGTGGTTGGTAAGGATTTCTTCTAATTTCTTCAACATTTACATTTACTACATCATTTTTATTTTCCTTAACAATTTCTTTTTCAAAGTTATCAAAATCAATAACATTGTTATTCGTAAATAATTGTTCTAATCCTCTACCTAAGGCTTTTTTCTTAGTTTCCATTACGCTCAATCACTTCCTTTGCTAAATTATGATAAGCTTCGGTTGCCCTACTAGTAGGATCATATTCATTGATTGGTTTGCCATGACTTGGTGCTTCCACTAATCTTACTAGTCTTGGGATAATTGTATTAAAAACTTTATCTTTAAAATATTTTCTAATTTCTTCAATAACTTCTAAGCCAATATTCGTTCTACCATCTAGCATTGTTAGTAAAACACCTTCAATTCTTAAATTAGGATTCATACTGGATTGCACCATAATAATGGAATTTAAAAGTTGGGTAATTCCTTCTAGAGCAAAAAACTCACATTGAACAGGAATAATTACGGAATCACTAGCCACTAGGGCATTCATTGTCCCAAGTCCTAAAGATGGTTGGCAATCGATTATAATATAATCAAAAGCGCTTTTGATATCATTAATCGCTTTTTTTAATTGCTCATTTTGATGGAATGTTTGATCATCTAACATTCTTTTAACAAATTCGACATCAACACCGGCTAAATTTAAAGTTGATGGAATAATGGCTAAATTTTCAAATTCGGTTTTAATAATGCTTTCCTCAATTGGACATTTTCCCGTAATAACTTCATAAATATCATGTTCAAAATCTGATGAAGTCAAACCAAGCCCTGTAGTAGCATTACTTTGGGGGTCTAAATCAATTAGCAAAACTCTCTTGTCTTCTTTGCCTAAAGCCGCAGCTAAATTGATACTTGTAGTGGTTTTACCAACCCCACCTTTTTGATTAACTAATGAAATTACTTTAGCCATATAATACACCTCTAATTTTTAACACTCACTACTTACTATTTTAACACATAAAACTAAATAGCACTAGAAAAAAGAAAGAATATTCCATCAAATTCTTTCTCTTTTTTAAGGCTTTAATTTTTTAAAGCCGTTATTGGTATAACATAAACCCCATCTGGCCTTATATATGCACTATTGGTCATTGCACAAATTACTCCCAAAACTTTAGGTGCCTTACCTTTTTCATTTAATAATGAATTTTTAAATTTTAATAGTTTATCTGCAGCCTCTTCTATTTGATTAACTCCTAATTTTATTTCAAAGGCACACCATTCGCCATCTTCTAGTTCTATTACACTATCTATTTCTCTATTTAAATAATCTTGATAATGATAACATTTAGCATTAAAAGAATCAGCATATATTTTTAAATCTCGTTCTACTAAGGCTTCAAACAAAAAACCAAATGTTTTTAAATCATTAATTAGTTTATCTTCACTTAAATTAAGGATTGAAGCCGCTAAAGAAGGATCAACAAAATGTCTTTTTTCACTTTGTTTAACTCTAACTTTAGAACGAATATTAACGGAAAATGGTTCATCATTATCTAACAAAAACAATCGATCTAAAGCATTTATATAAGAAGAAACAGTTGCTGAATCAATATCTTCATTATCTTTCTCTTTAATATCTTCTTTAATAGTATTATTAGTAACTGTAGTACTTTCATTTCTCGCTAAAGATTTTAATAATAATTTAACTTTATGTTTATCTCTTTTTATCCCATCTAATCTATTTAAATCATCATCAATAATAATATCTAAATATTCTTTTACCATTATTTTAGCTTCGGAAGCATCATAACCTAAATTACCAGGCCATCCTCCTCTTATTATTAATTTAGCTATATTTTTTAAATCTACTTCCCCAGTTCTAATTTCAATTTTTTTACCATCACAAATATCTTGTAAAGATATTTTACCTGTCGAATCTCCTGATTCATATAAAGACATTGGTCTTAAAGTAATTTTCCCAAATCTACCCGCACCACTATGATGGATTTTCCTTTCTCTAGGTGTACTACTTCCAGTTAAGATATATTGTCCTTTTAAACCTTCACGATCAATTTCATTTCTTATATAATCCCATAAATTAGGAGCTTCTTGCCATTCATCAACTAACTTTGGCTTTTCTCCATCTAAAACAATTTTAGGAGATATTTTCGCTAATTCTATTTCGTTAGAATCTTCTCCGGTATTAGTATATAATAAAGTTTCACTATTAGCATGTCTTCGAGCAGCCCAAGTTTTACCACAATATTTAGGCCCTTCAATTACAATTGCTCCAAATAATTTTAAATATTTATTAATTTTCTCATCAACTATTCTCTCTTTATAATTAGGAATTTCCATATTCTCTCTCCTTAATTAATTTTATTATAACCTATATTGTATAATTATGCAATTTCATTCCATCACATTTGACATTTTCATTCCGTCATATTTTGTAATTTCAATCAGGCAAATTTTGCATTTTCATTCCACCACTTTTCTAATATAAAAACGTTCAAATTATATGAACGTTAATCATTAGGAATTAATTCTAAAATTTTATCTTTATCAGATGTATACTTCATTCCTCTTATATATTTTCCTTCTTTATTAAGAGTAAGCCCCATAACATCTCTAGTTAAGAAATCATGAATAGTATCTAATAAATGACTATCTTTATCTTTAGTTTTAAGTTCTACTTCCACCATTACTTCTTCATAAGTTCTACTTTCGCCAATATATTCCACATTATCAATAGATAAAGCATAAGTAACCCCCTCTTTTTCTAAATATATTTCATTTCTTTTCGTTGTAATATTTAAAGATAGTGCAAATTCATTTGAAAAATCAACTTGATCATGCAAACTTTCTTCTAAATTTTCCCAAGTAGGATTACTTAAAGGCACATTATATTCTAATCTCTTATGATATGGCCCACCACTTTTTAAAGACTTTCTATAAGTTCCCTCGTATTGTTCTCCAGCTGCACTTTTTATACTTCTTAAACGAAGCACAGAACCTTTTTGCATTAAATTCATATTGGCTGTATCATAATAAACATCATTATTTTCCACATTAGCCATATTTATAATTCTAAATCCATGATTTAAAAATGATTTTACAAGTTCATCAATTAAACCATCTTTTGGGCCTTCTAGTAAATAACGAAGTTCTACTTCAGTTGGCCCTAATTCAGATTTTCTTGCTTTAATTGCCTCAATCATATCTTTTCTAGATATGCCATCAATATCATAACCATTACTAACAGCTAAATTAGTAAAATTATCAATAACTTGTCCTAATTCGTCATCGCTTTGTTCATACCAAATATTTGCTTCCCCAGCAAAATGATACGCAAAAAGAGGCCAAAAATTAACAAAATCACATTCACTATAAAACATATAACTTTTAGAATTATTTTTTAATTTATTAATTAAAATTTTTAATTCTCCAATAGTTACTGTTCCTCCATCTTTAATAGTACCTATTAGACTTGCATCCCCAAAAAGATAGGCTACCTTACTCTTCTTAATATCAGAAGATACTAAATCAAATTTTTTAGAAGTATATTCTTCACTTTCTATAGCTTTACTAAAAGTTTCAAATATTCTTAAAGGATCACTTAGTACTAAATTTTTCCGAGGTTTAAATCTATCCGCATTTTCTTTTAACATTTTATCTAAATTATTATTAAATTGGATTAATAATGAACCAATTTCTCTTAAAAATTTTCGGCCTTCATCCCGATTAAAAACTTTAGCTACATAATCTTTTTGCATAGCTTTAAAAGCTTCAACAGCCTTACTAAATATTTCCATATCTTTAGAAGTAATTGCTCTTGGATTTACACAACCATAAGGTACTTTAATATCACTAGTTTCTTTTAATATTTCCTTTAATTTTTCAAAAATTACTCTATTAATCATTTTTTATGCCTCCCTTAAATCTGTCTATTATCTTATCGCTTAATTACCTCTTTGTAAAGATTAAAAACTACAAAAAAACTACTAACAATTGCTAGTAGTATTTTTTTAAACTAATTCTAATCTAACTTCTAAAGCATCATCGCCACGGCGTTCATTAATTTTAATAATTCTTGTATAACCACCATTACGATCTTGATATTTTGGAGCAAGTTCGTTAAATACTTTGCTAACTACTTCATTATCATTATGTAAGAAAGCTAATGCTTTACGACGAGATACTAAAGTACCTCTTTTACCATAAGTAATCATTTTATCAACAAATTTTCTAACTTCTTTAGCTCTTGCTTCAGTCGTTACGATAGATTCATGCATAATAACATCTTTAGTAAGTCCTGCTAAAATGCTTCTTCTTATTCTTGTTTCTCTTCCTAATTTTCTATACATAGTTATTACTCCTTAAATGTAAGTCCTAAATCAGCAACTTTATCAAGAACTTCTTTTAGACTCTTCTTTCCTAAGTTTCTAATCTTCGTAACTTCTACTTCTCTTTTATCAACTAAATCTTGAACGGTATGAATACCTGCTCTTTTTAAGCAATTATATGCTCTAACACTAAATTCAACTTCTTCAATTGGGGTTTCTAGTGTCTTCGTAATTGTATCTACTTTCTTCTCTTGCATTAATCCTGAGAAATCACTAATAGAATTTAAATCAGCAATAATGTTGAAATGTTCTACTAAGATTTTTGCCGCTAGGGCTAAGGCTTCTTCAGGTGACATACTACCATTAGTAGATACTTCCATAATTAATTTATCATAATTTTCATTTTGACCAACCCGAGTATCAACAACTTCATACTTAACAAGTTCAATTGGTGAATAAGATGAATCAATAGCGATTGTTCCTACTGAAGCATCTTCTAATCTTTTCTTATTTTCTTTAGCTTCAACATAACCACGACCATTTTCAACAGTCATTTCCATATTGATTTTTCCACCACTAACTAGATTACAAATAACTAAATCACCATTAATAACTTCTACTTCAGCATCTTTTTCAATCATGGAAGCTGTAACAGGTCCTTCACTTGAAGCACTAAGTCTTAAAGTTTTAGGTTCATCAGAATGATTTTTAACAACTAAGTTCTTAATTGCTAAAACGATTGAGGTAACGTCTTCTAC
Organism: uncultured Bacilli bacterium; assembly: GCA_947627925.1. Taxonomy (GTDB): domain Bacteria; phylum Bacillota_I; class Bacilli_A; order RF39; family UBA660; genus SIG200. Next base: position 21,753 of record CANQXW010000020.1, read on the forward strand.
AACCCCTTCAATCTTTTGAAATTCGTGTAAAACGCCATCAATTTTAATACTAGTAACAGCACTACCAGGAAGGCTAGATAAAAGGACTCTTCTTAAAGCATTTCCTAAAGTAGTACCAAAGCCTCTTTCTAATGGATCAATTTCAAATTTTCCATAAAAATTATTATCTTGATATTCAGTAATTTTGTATTCTGGTTTTTCAAATTTTATCATCATAATACAATAATTCCCTTTCTATTATTAATTTCTTGGTCTTTTTGGTGGACGACAACCATTGTGAGGAACTGGAGTTTCATCAATTATACTTGTAACTTCAAGTCCGGCACTTTGTAAAGATCTGATTGCGTTTTCTCTTCCTGGTGCTAGTCCCTTAACATGTACTTCTACTTTTTGAACCCCTTGTTCAATGGCAGCGGCTGCAGCAGCTTCAGCAGTAAGTCCAGCAGCATAAGGAGTTTTCTTTTTACTTCCTAAATAACCTATTCTTCCAGCACTTGACCAACTAATAGCATTTCCATCTTTATCAGATATAGTAACAATAGTGTTATTATAAGTTGCTTGAATATGGGCAATAGCTTCTGGAATATTCTTTTTAACTTTTCTTTTTCTTCTATTATATGCCATAAGTTAACCTCTACTTTCCAACCTTTTTCTTATTAGCCACAACTTTACCTCTACCTTTACGAGTTCTCGCATTACGGCTTGTTCTTTGACCTCTTACTGGTAGACCTTTTTTATGTCTAATTCCTTCATAACAATTAATTTCCATTTTGTTTTTAATGTTCATTTGAACATCTCTACGTAAGTCACCTTCAACAACATATTTATCTACTTCCTTACGTAAATTATTAATTTCATCATCAGTTAAATCTTTAATTTTCTTTTCTGGATCGACTTTTGCATCTTTACAAAT
>CANQXW010000021.1 GCA_947627925.1 uncultured Bacilli bacterium
GCATATAGCTTATTTCTTATTTCGAATATCCAAATCAAAATTTTATACCATTTCGAATATCGTTAAACTAATTAACAACTAAATTAAAAGAATTGCATTTTAGTTATAAATAGAGTATATTTATTATGGAAATGAGCCTAGGAAACTTTAGAAGCCCTAGGTTTTTAATTTAAGAAAAATGAAAGGAGAAAAGTTATGAAAACTTATATTGTTTTAGATGAATCCGGAGCTATGCATCTTAAAGATGAACGCTATTTTGTTATTGCGGGTTTTGTCACCAAAGAACTTCATAAAGTAGTATCGGCTCATAAAAGAATTGAAGGAATAGTTAAAAAAATTAAAAATATTCCTCTAAATAAAAAAGTTGAATTAAAATCTTCGAAAATTAATGCGCGGCAACAGGCTTTGTTTTTAAATGAATTATATAGTTTATCGGGTGTAATCCCAATCGCGATTGTCATTGATAAAGATAATTTATCTAAGTTTGGGGCTTCTGAAAATGTCGCTTATAATTTCTTTGTTAAAAACTTACTTAAATATTTATTTAAGTGTGATATTCCTTTGTTAAAGACTAATAATATCGAGTTAAGATTAGATAATAGAAATACCTCGGTTAAAACTCTAAAAGATTTAGAAACTTTTTTACAATGGGAATTTGAATTTATTGATCTAGATGTTAAAGTAAAATATTTAGATTCGAAAGATAATAGAGATGTCCAAATGGCTGATTATATTGCTAATTTAATTTGGAAAAAATATAATCGCAAAAATGAAACATTATCTAAAAGGATTTCCCAATTTTGTCATACTTATATTTCTAAATTTCCTTTGAAATTATTTGGCCATAATCCAACTTTAAAACAAATTGGCCAAAAAGGCCCTGAAAAAGTCGAAAAATTACCAGAAGTAGTTGTAAATTAGGAAAAAAAGAGTATAATTTTATCTAGAAGACCTTTGAGGTGTATCGAACTAAGCATTATGTGCGAATGCTCTAATCGTATGATAAGTACGAGATCCTTCAGGCAAGAAAAGTAACTCGCAAGGGTTGCTTTTTTCCTGAAGAAAATTATTATAATAAAAACCGCCACTTTCATAGTGCGGTTTAATTTTTAATTTGATTCGATTATTCCAAATTCTTTCTTATTTTGAATATCATCAAACATCAAATTATATTAACAAAATTATTAATTTAATTATTGGCAAGAGTTGAGGCAGTATTTATAAATATTTTATAATTATCATAATCTGTATAATCTAAATAATTATCATATGGTTTGCTAAATTCAATATTAGCTGAACGGCCACTTTTTATATCATATTCAAATTCAGTCTCGGCATCAATAACTTTATTGTTTTTATAAAATACAATAGCAACTTCTATGTTTTCAATAGTTTCATTAGAATTGTTTTTTAATTGAATTATTATCTCGTCTTCAGTTTCATTTTCATCTTGAGATATTTGATTTTTATATATTTTATAATTTGTTTTCTTAGCATCAAAGTATACTTTATAATTATCATAATCATCAGGAGTATCATAAACTTTTTTAACGATTTCGCTACCAGCTGTAAAACCATCAATGTATTCTTTTTCGCTAGATATTAATTTATCATTCGCATCATAAAATTCGATTTCAATATCAACATCTGTATCAACCGAATTGTCATTTTTTATAAATAAAATTAATTCGTTTTTGGCTGATGTTTCTGCTTTATATGAAATTTTTTGGCTTAATTTTTCATTTTCTTTTTCTACTTCTTCCAAATATTTATTATAATCATCAGGGCTAGATATATTATTTTTGGTATTATTACCTTTAACCATAAATATTACAATAACTACGACGATAATTAAAAGTACAACTCCTCCGATTATAATATAGATTAAATTTTTATTTGTTTTCGGCTGTTGGGCAATATTGGCTGGTTGAGGTGACACTTGTGGTTGCACTATAACATTTTCTTGGTCTTGCCCTTCTGGTTGTTGAACTGTAGTTGTTTGAAGATTGTAATCAGGTTGAGGGCTATTATTTTGCACTGGTGGTATAGGATTATTTTGAACTAAACTATATCCGCAAAAAGGACAAAAAGCACTATTGCTAGGAATATTATTTTTACAATTTGGACATAAAACATTTAAATTATTTTCATTATTTTCATTATTCATACACATACACTCCTATTAATATTGAAACATGTAATATTTAAATTTACAATAAAAAACAAAGCGATTAACATTTAGTTAACAATTTGCATTTCAAGCGTAAATTTAACAATTATGGTATTTCTACTTTATTACTAAAAATAATCTTTCCAATCCGTTATAATAGGCAAGTATTTAGATGGAAATTTTTGGCAAAAGCTCATAAACCAAAACAAAGAATCATTTTTGATTTAAGTCCTTTCGTGGCTTTATGGACCTATTATTAGGGGTATTCTTGAGAGTATAAGAAATAATTATCAAAAAATTGGGTATAATAATATAAATAATTATAAAAATTTTGTTTTTAATTTACATCTAGTTAAAGACTATTTCCTTTACATCTTTCATATGTTAATTTATAATAGACATATATTAAGTTTAAAAGTTTGGAGAGGAGAAATAAAGATGAAAAAATTAAATGCTAAATCTGTAACCGGAATTCTTTTAGTTTCTGGTCTAGCTGCAGCGGGAGCTTACGCAGTTGTAGCTAGTGTTAATAAAACAGGGGAGGCATATTCCAATGAAATAAATAATGATGGCACTAGTTTTGCGGAAAATGCGATAGTAGAAGAAGTTGTAACTCCTACTGTGGAAGAGGAAACAGCTATTCTTACCGCCGAAAATGAGGTTTTAGAGGCCAGTGCCAAAGAAGAAAGCGCTACTAAAGAAGTAGAGAAAGCGGAAGCTAAAGTTGAGGTAGCGATTGAGGAAGCAAAAGAAGCGGAAACAAATAAGAAAGAGGCATTAAAAGAAGTTAAAGCCGCAAGTGAAGCGGTTAAAAAAGCAACTGATGCGAAAAAAGCTGCTTTAGCAGAAGTAAAATCTGCGAAAACTACAGAAGAAAAGAAAGCCGCTGAAGCTAAAGTAAAAGCCGCCGAAAAAGCTGAGAAGGAAGCAAATGTAGCTAAGAAAGAAGCTGATGCTAAAGCAAAGAAAGCGGAAGAAGAGGCGAAAAAGGCTTTAGAAGCTAAAAAAGAGGCTGAGGCAGCTGCTAAAAAAGCGGAAGAAGAAAGAAAGGCCGCCGAAGCTGAAAGAATAGCTAAAGAAGAAGCTGCTAGAAAATTAAAAGAAGCGGAAGAAAAAAGATTAGCTGAGGAAAAGAAAAAAGCCGAAGAGGCCGCTAAAAAAGCGGAAGAAGATGCTAAATTTCAAAGAATGTTAGAACTTGCTAAAAAAGGTGAAGAAAGAGATAAGGCTGAATATGAAGCGAAAATGAAAGCTAAAGAAGAAGAGGCTGCTCAAAAGAAAGCCGAAAGATTAGCCCAAGAGCAAGCGGAAAGAGAAGCGGCCGAAAAAGAAGCTCAAGAAAGAGCAACGAGAGAATCAACAGCGGGTTTAGAAGCAAAGTTAAAAGCCGAAGAAGAAAAGAAAACTGAAAATCAAAAGACTCAAGAATCAACTCCAAAGGCAAATGTATATAAATTATCTGACCAAGTAAGAGCGCAAATTGTTTCGACAAATAGGACTATTGTATCAAAACCAGAAATTACAACTAAAGAATTTAGTGTTGATAATTATTTAGATAAAGAAACTTTGAAAAAATGGAGTGGCTCAGCTTTTGGAAGTGGAATTATTTGGTTTGCTCACTTTGAATGTAACACAACTTATTGTGTTGGCTTTGATGGTGGTAAGAGTTTTGTTAATGAAGGTCGTCGTGGAGATGTAGATCAAATTACAATTACAGCACCTGAAGCTAGAGCTGGTTATAAATTTGTTGGTTGGCGAAATATTGCCCCTACTATATATAATAGTGATTATTTAGATGAAGCTAGTGGAAAGACAATTCATGTAACGATTTCGGTTCCATCATATGAAGCTTTATATGAATCAATTGCTGAATAATAATTAAAGTTAATTAGAAAGAACTTCTTAGAAATAAGGAGTTTTTTGATGTAAACAATTATTTCAACATTGTGTAAAATATATGTAATGTAGATTGTCAATAATTTAGTAAACAAAGTCATTATAATTTATAATAATATTAGATGGATACATTTAAAAGGAGTTGAACTTTATGGATGTTATTAATAATCGAGTTTGGATAGAAAATACTAGTCCGAGGGTTACGGATATTTCCATGTTAGATTTAGATACTTATTGTACTATAAGTGTACTTAAAAAAGCAGGAGCAAAATTTGAATTAGGCCTTGCTAATCCGCCAGTATATGGAGTAGGAATTTATTGTACTAATTTTAGTTTAGATGAAATTAAAAAAATATTAATGAAAAATCGGCAGTTTTTAAGTCGGCCGATAGAAGAAGTTCCTCGATCTTATAAAATAGAAGAAGATAGGGTTTCAAATCTCCAAAAGCAGTTAAAAAGTTTAGCAGTTCGTTATAATTTAGCAATGCATAAGGGAGCATTTGGAATAAAAGGCCAAGATATTGAAACAGAGGTTATAGAAACATTTAATAAAGATATCATTCCGATAATTGATAGTTTAACCATTGAAGAACAAGCCCGTCTTCTTGAAATGCTTAAAGATAATAGAGAAGAAAATAGCGAGATAATTGTAGGAGCCATCACTAGAATAAATCATAATCTAGGTCTTGACGATGAAGAAATAGAAGAAGAAAGAATAACAGAATCAGATATGCCTACTTTAATTACGAGTAAAATAGTGACTCTTTTAAAGAATTATCATTTAGCCAAAAAAGAAGGCATTTATGGTGCTAATAATGAGATCGTTTTAAATTCTTTAGCTAATGAATTTAATAATGTAATTATTCCTTCCATTATGTCTTTATCTAGTGAGGAAAAAATTATTTTGGCCGAAAAATTAAATAATTTATCATCTTTAGATATGGGCTCTGATATAATTGGCCGTTTAGTTGATCAAATTTATACTTTAATTGGTCGAAGTAAATAAAAAAAATCAGTCATTCAGAATGACTAATTTTTGATATCGGAATTAAAAGCGTTTAATAAATCTAAAATTCTCATATATACTTCAATTACCGAGAAGGCTAAACCAAAAGCTCCTAGCCATTCATATTTTTTCGGTAATTTTTTTTCGATACAATTATTGATAACTTCAAAGTCAATAAGCAAGAAGAGAATGGAAATAATTAAACTTCCTAATGCTACTAGAATATAGATGACTTCATTATCATTAATCATTTTGACAAATGAAGCACAAGCGGGAATGGCAGATATAATTACATAGATAATTCCAAGTAAGATACTTGCTATAAATAAAGTAATAACTACAGATGAAAAACGATGAGTTACTTTAATAATGTTCTTTTTATATAAGAAAAGCATTAATAAAATAGTCAAAATGGTAATTATTAAAGCCATTATGGCAGGTACTAAAATATCTTGACCAAATATTTCAAAAACAAAAGCAAGACTATAACCTTGGATTAGGGAATAAACACTTCCTAGAAAAGCCGCTGCTTTTACTAATTTAAAAGATAAGAAAGCATTAATCGCCGCGATTAAAATTAAGATAAGAACAATACACCCTTGAATTATATTCATGCTGTATCCGTCTGCTTCTAACATTTTAACTGGTATATACTTATCTAAGATAAAATATAAACCAATTCCGACTAAAGTTAAAACAAGTAAAATGAAAGTTTTGGAAGCAATACCTTTTAAACTAACACTATTATTATCTGTTTCTTCTACTTTATCTAATTTAGCAATCATCGGATTTGCAAAAAATAGTCCTATTCTTCCTGTTTTACTATTTGTAACAGCCATTTTCTAAACTCCTTTCTTTATGTCATTATAGCATTTTATTAATAATCCGTAAATAAAAATAATTTTCCTTTCTTAAGTGGACATTCTAATTAAAATATATTAAAATTTAATTAGAAATAATCAATAAAGGATTAAAATAAGGATTAGAAAGAGGTTAAGATGAAGTATTTTTCAAAAATTATCCAAAAATATAATGTTTTAATTAAATATCTTTTGGTAGCTATTTTAAGTTTTATCTTAGACATTTTGCTTTTTAATATTTTTAATCATCTTTGGTTAAATATCATTTTAGCCACTATTTTAGCTCGGGTTATTTCCGCAACATTTAATTTTCTTCTTAATCGCAATAAAGTTTTTAAAAGTAGTAGTAAGGCCAGTATTGCTTTAGTAAAATATTTTTCTTTGGTTATAATGCAAATGCTAGTATCAGCTTTTACAGTGGATTTTTTAGCTAAATTTATTTCTATAAATCCTACTTTTATTAAGATACCGGTCGAATTTATCTTATTTATATGTAATTACTTAATTCAAAAATTTTTAATTTTTCAAAAATAGTAAAACATTTCATAAAACTTTCATTGTTAAGATGGGAATAATATTGTATAATTTTAATAGGTTTAGATAGAAAGAGGATATTTTTATGCCAAAAAATAAAGATAATTTTTTATGGGAAAAATATTATACGAAAGAAGAATTAAAAGTAAACATTCCTAATTTATCATTGTACGATTATATGCGGGAAGAAACGAAAAAATTTAAAAATGAATATGTATTTAACTATTTTGGAAGAAAAATGACTTATAAAGTCTTTTGGGATTATATTGAATCATGTGCTAAAAGTTTAAAATATTTAGGGGTTAAAAAAGGGGATGTTGTAACTATTTGTATGCCTAATACTCCCGAAGCCGCAATTTCTTTTTTTGCTGTCAATAAAATTGGGGCTATTTCCAATATGGTTCATCCTTTATCCGCTGAAGAAGAAATTAAAGAATATTTAGTAAAGACAAAAAGTACTTTAATGATTGCTTTAAACCAATGTTATAGTAAAATTAAAAATATTATTAAAGAAACTAGTGTTAAAAAAGTAATTATTGCTAGTCCCTCTGATTCTATGCCAGTGTTACTCAATACTGTTTATAATGTGACCATGGGCAGAAAAGAAGAAAGTCCCGATGAAAATAATAATCTATACCTATTTTGGAAAAAATTTATTAGTTTAGGAAAATATTATCAAGGAGAAATAAAAGAAAAAGTAAATAAAGACGATGTCGTTACTTATCTTCACAGTGGCGGTACCACTGGTATTCCTAAGACGATAGTTTTATCTAACCGTAGTATTATCGGGGTTAACGAACAAGCCAAAGTCTTTTTCCCAGAAGCTGAAGTGGGAGATTCTTTGCTTTTGATTTTACCGATATTTCATTGTTTAGGTTTAGTGGTTGGCCTTTTTATTCCGGTTTGCCGGGGAGCAACTTGTATTTTAGTTCCGCAATTTGATGCTAAAAGATTTGATAAATTATTGGTTAGATATAAACCAAACTTTTTACTGGGAGTTCCCACTTTATTTGAAGCCATGCTTAAAAATAAGCATATGAAAAATGTTTCTTTAAAAGAAGTGAAAGCTTTGATTTCGGGCGGAGATACTTTATCACCTCAAAGAAACGAAGCTGTGAATAATTTTTTGGCTAGTCATGGCTCAAAAGCGAAAATTATTCAAGGTTATGGTATGACCGAAACCACGGGGCCTGTTTGTTATGGTACTAAGGGTAGCAACAAACTCGGAAGTGTGGGGATACCTCTACCTGGTAATATTATTAAAATATGTGATCCTAAAACTTTCAAAGAAATGCCCACGGGTGAAGTTGGCGAAATATGTATCAATAGTTTTGTAGTGATGGATGGTTATTTGAATGATAAAAAAGCCACAGACAATGTTTTTAAACTTCATGATGATGGTCGAAAATATATTCATACGGGTGACTTAGGTTATATGGACCCTGATGGGGTAGTCTTCTATGTTCAAAGAATTAAAAGAATTATTGTTTCTTCTGGTTATAATGTCTATCCAGAATATATTGAAAGAGTGTTAAAAGATCATCCTTATATCAAAGATGCTTGTGTCGTTGGTATTCCTCATCCTTATAAACAAGAGGTAGCTAAAGCCTTCATCATTTTACAAGACAGTGTTGAAGAAAGTTATACAGTTAAAAAAGAAATAATGGATTATGCGGAAAAGAATTTGGCTCATTATATGTTGCCAAGAGAGTATATTTATAAGAAAGAATTTCCCAAGACTAAGTTGGCTAAAACAGATTATTTAGCTTTAAGAGAAGAATTAGTTGGTAAAAAAGACTAATTCTTCTTTAAATAAAATGTCGTAAATTGTCAAAAAATTAGAAGTTTTGACAACGTTTGTCGAAAGTGTTGAAATAAGAAAAAATATCGGTAAAATAAAGACCTCGAAAGAGAGGTGAACTATGAACACAACCGAGAAGAAATATTATACTCTGAAATATGACCGAGTATTCAAATCAGTCATTGTGGATAATAATGACTATACGATTATGAATAATATCTTGTCTGATATTTTAGAAAGAGAAGTTAAAGTAAAAAGATATTATAATACAGAATTAAAAAGTCAAAATAAAAAGACTAAAGAAAATAGATTAGATGTAGTCTTAGAAACAACTGACGGAACATTTATCAATTTAGAAATGAATAGTAATTATGATAAATCGATAAAGATTAGAAATTATATCTATTATTCAGGATTGTGTTCAGAATTATCACCAAAAGGAGAAAAGAAAGGGATAATAAAAGAAGTAATCCAGGTTAATTTAAACTTTAATGAAGGCAAAAATAAACCTTTAAAAGAAGAATACTATTTAAGAAATAGTAAGGGAGAAGAGTTAATAAAAAACTTTCATATAATAAATGTGAATATTGAAAGATATAAGGATACGTGGTATGATAAAAACATAAGAGGAGATAGAAGACATATCTATCTAACAATGCTTGGATCAAATAAAGAAGAGATAGAGAGACTATCTAAAAAAGATAAGAAAATAAAAGAGGTGAGGAATAAGATGATAAGATTTAATGAAGACGGAACAATAACTAATGTATTAACACCAGAAGAAGATGAGGCATTTGTCAGAGCTTTAAGAGAGCAAGAAGCATTTGATAATGGGCATGAGATAGGAGCTAAAGAAACTGCTAGAAAAAATGCTATTTCTATGATAAAAGAAAAAATACCATTAAAAACCATATCTAAAGTGACAAATATAAGTTTAAAAGACTTAAAGAAATTAGTAGTTAAATAAAAAGAAAGAATCAGGGGTAAGAGATATAATGATAAGATTTAATGAAGATGGAACAATAACTAATGTATTAACACCAGAAGAAGATGAAGCATTTGTCAGAGCCTTAAGAGAGCAAGAAGCTTATGACAATGGTATTAAGGCTACTGCCATTTCCATGATAAAGAAGAAATATCCATTAAAAGATATTGTGGAAATAACTAAATTAGATATTAAAGAATTAAAGAAGTTAAAAAAAGTCTTATAATAAAAAGTTAACTTCTTTTTTCTTGACATTTATTTCTAATTATTTATAGTTTAAAAGTCTTATTTATGGTATATTATTACTAGGTGGTAACTATGATAGTAACAATTATTTTAATTTTTCTTTGCCTATACATAATTTTTCTAACTTTTAAATCATGTCAAAAAAATGAATTTAAGATGTTTTGGTATAATTTAGGTAAATATACCTTAGGGCCAATTTTTAGGTTTTATTATCCTTACAAAGTTATAAATAAACCTGTTGTTCCCGAAGATGGTCCCGTTATTTTTTGCTGTAATCATATTAATTTTATGGATCAATTTTTAACTGTTTTAGAAGTTAAAAGACCTATTCATTATCTGGCTAAAAATGAATATTTTTTAAATAGAAAGGTTAGATGGTTTTTTAAGGGAACTGGTTGTATTCCCGTAAATAGAGAGATTCATGATGAAAATGCGAAAGAAAAAGCCAGGGAAGTTTTAGAAAAAGGGCTAGCTTTAGGAATATTTCCCGAAGGAACGAGAAATAAAACTAAAAAAGTTTTATTACCTTTTAAACATGGAGCTGTATCTTTAGCGAGTAAAAGTAATGCAACAATTATTCCGGTTGGTATTACGGGTACTTATAAATTTCGGACTAAGGATTTAAAAGTTAACTTTGGTACACCTTATAAAATCGAAAGTACGGATTTAGAAAAAGAAAATCAAAAATTAACCGAAACAATTTTAAGTTTAATAAAAGAGGCGAAGAAATGAAAAATATTTATGTGAAAGATATTTTAAGATTAACAAGTGGAGAGTTAATTAGGGGTATCGAAGATACTATTTTAAATAGTTTTTCTACTGATACAAGATTAATTCAAGAAAAAGAAGTTTATTTGGCTCTTAAGGGGCAAAATTTTGATGGTAATTTATTTTATGAAGAAGCTTTAAAGAAAGGCTGTAGTGGGTGTATTTTAAGTAAAGATGCTAAAATAGATAGAGAAGTTTTAAATAAATATCCCAATGCTTTTATTGTTTTAGTTGATGACTCTTTAAAATGTTTACAAGAACTAGCAAAATATAAAAGAAGTTTATATAATATTCCGGTTATTGGGATAACGGGTAGTGTTGGTAAAACTAGTACAAAAGATATGGTAGCGAGTGTGCTTGCCCAAAAATATAAAGTTTTAAAAACGGAAGGTAATTTCAATAATCATATTGGCTTACCTTTAACTATTTTAAAATTAGAAGATCATGAGGCTTTAGTAGTCGAAATGGGTATGAATAATTTGGGCGAAATAAGTCTTCTTTCCAAAATAGCAAGACCAAATCTGGCTCTTATTACTAATATTGGTACAGCTCATATTGGTAATTTAGGTTCTAGAGAAAACATTTTAAAAGCAAAACTAGAAATACTTGATGGGATGGATGAAGGAACATTAATTATTAATAATGATAATGATTTATTGCATGATGTTAAGGATCAAATAAAGCCATCTATTAAAGTTCTTACTTATGGCATTCATAATCCGAGTGATTATATGGCCTCTCATATAAGTTTAAATGATAATGGAAGTACTTTTGAAGTTTTAATCAATAAAGAAAATCATCATTTTCAAGTAAATGTTCCTGGCGAAGCTTTTGTTTTAAATGCCTTGGCTGCTTTAATGGTAGGATTACAGTTTAATGTTTCTCTGGAATGGATTAAAGAAGGTATTTTAAATTTTGCTTTATCAAGTAAAAGAATGGAAATTGAAAAAGTAAAAGATATAACTTTGATTAAAGACTTTTATAATGCAAATTTAGATTCAATGAAAAGTGCCATTAGTTATTTAGGAAGTTTAAAAGATACTAGGAAAATTGCTATTTTAGGTGATATGTTAGAATTAGGATCATTTAGTGAAAAGTTACACCGAGAAGTGGGCAAGTGTGTCTATGAAAATAAAATAGATCTTTTAATTACAATTGGAACGGAAGCGAAAAATATTGCTGATGAATGTTTAAAATTAGGATTTAATAAAAATAATCTTTTGGCATATGATTCTATTAGAGATGCTTATCCTCATATTAAAAATATTTTTAAAGCTAAAGATACAATTCTTTTTAAAGCATCTAATGGAATGAATTTTCAAGAAATTTATTCTTTAGTAAAGGGTGATTTATAAATAAATGAGATTAGCCATTATTTTTGGGGGTCAAAGTACCGAACACGAAGTATCTATTGCTTCCGCAACGAGTATTATTTCGGCTTTAAATAAAGAAAAATATGAAATATTTCCCATTTATATTAATAAAGAGGGAAAATTTTTTGAATACACAAAAAAGGTTAGGGAAATAAAACCTTTAGAGGTAGGAGAAAAGATAAATGAGTTAAAACCTATCTTGAATATTTTTACTTATTTAGAAAATATAGATGTTATATTTCCTGTTTTGCATGGTAAGAATGGTGAAGATGGGACTATGCAAGGAATGCTCTCTTTATTAAATAAAAAATATGTTGGTCCTCATACTTTAGCTTCTTCTTTATGTATGGATAAAGAGAAAACGAAATTAGTTTTAAAAAGTTTAGACATTAAAGTAACTAAATGGTTAACTTTAAAAAAGGGCAATGATGGCTATCTTTATTATGATCAAGAATATAATTCTTATCAGTTAGATGATCATCTTTTAAAAGAATACGTTCAAAAAGAGATAGGCTATCCTTTATTTGTTAAACCCGCTAATTCTGGTTCATCAGTTGGGGTAAGTAAAATCACGCAAGAAGATGAATTAATAGATAAAATTGAAGAGGCTTTCTTATATGATGATAAAGTATTAATTGAAGAAGCCATTATGGGACGAGAACTCGAATGTGCTATTTTAGGGGATAAAGATTTAATCGTAAGTCCAGTTGGAGAAATAATTACCGATAATTATTATTCTTATGAGGCTAAATATAAAAATAATAATTCCAAGACAATTATCCCGCATGATATTCCTCTAAATATTCAAGAAGAAATTAGAGATATTGCTAAGAGGGCTTATCAAGGCTGTGGTTGTGTGGGGTTATCGCGATTAGATTTCTTTTTAGAAAATAAAACTAATCAAATTATTTTAAATGAAATAAATACGATGCCCGGTTTTACTAATATTAGTATGTATCCGAAATTAATGGCCAAATCTGGTTTTGATTATTCTACTTTATTAGATAAATTAATTGAATTAGCCTTGTAAATTAACTTAAGAAAAATTTTAGCGAAACATGTCGCTTTTTTCTTGCTACTAAACTATGAGTTATGGTAATATTTTAATGTGAGATAATAAGAAGTTGGAGTTGTAGTATGAAAGTATTAAAAGGTATAGGTAAATTTTTTAGTTTTATAGGAATTTTTTTATTAGTTTTAGTAATTAGTATCTATTGTATAGGCCTTATATTTTGTTATGGTCCCAGTGTTCATGCCCGGAATTTATTTGTAACTACTTTACTTGAAACTGGGCAAATGAAATTTGCGGTTAAACTATTTATGAGTGATGATAAAGTTAAAGAAATAGTGGATAGCAATAAAATGGAAGTTTTTGATGAAGAAGTTGATAATACTTTAATTAATACGGAAAGTGAAATCGATAAAGATGGGATTGAACTAAAAGAAATTATGGGTTCAACTTATATGGCTAAAATGATTATTGTAAATGATCCGGCCAGAGTAAAACTAGCGACAATTTATGATGGCTCTTGGAAAGAGTATGGAGTTACTTTAGATAAACTCGTAAATAATGCTGATGCTTTTGCGGGTGTTAATGGAGGCCTTTATTATTCGGATAGTAATAAAGGAGGGAGACCTCTTGGTTTAGTAGTAAGAGAGGGCCAAATTGAATATAATAATCCTTCCGGAATTGTAGGAATGCATTTAGTTGGTTTTAATGAAGATAATCTTTTAAAAATAATTGATTTAAGTGGTAAAAATGCGAGTGAAGTTGAAAATGTTATCAAGACGGAAAAAATAAGAGATGCGGTAGCTTTTCAAGAAGAGGCAAGTGATGCCAATAACCATTTTGTTAAATTAATCATTAATGGGGAAGAACGAAGTGTTGTGGGTTCCGGAAGTGGAGCAAATCCTAGAACCGCCATTGGGCAAAGAAGCGATGGAGCTGTCTTAATTTTAGTAACCGATGGAAGAGGCGCTAATGGGCATTTAGGAGCTACAGCTTCAGATTTAATTGAAATTATGAGTGAATATGGAGCAGTTAATGCGGCGAATATTGATGGAGGATCATCTTCTAGTATGTATTATGATGGGCATTATGAAATGACTTCTGTAACTTTATATTACTCTAATTCTTCATGGCGGCTTCCTACTGGCTTTGTGGTAGAAAAGAGGTAGTTATGCAAAGATTGATCCGAAAATGGCAAAGAAAAAGTTTATATAAAAAATCTTTAATCTTATTTACAATTCTTCTTTTCATATTAGCGGGTATCTTACTTACTTATGTTTATAATAGTATGGTTTTATATGAAAGAAATCTAGTTGATAATTATATTAAATATTTAGCCACCAGTAGTAAAATAACGGATAATATTAAGGATAATTTATTTGAAGTAAGTAAATATGAAAAGAGTAATGCCAAAATAACTGATGGTTTAAAAAAGGTCTTTAAAGATGATAATTTAAAGATTAAGAAAAATAGTAAGTTAAGTAATAGTGATATTTATGCTTATGATCTTTATAATGATGATTTACTTATTAGTACTGTTTCTTTAAAAAGCGTTAATAGTTATAAAAGAATGGCTATTTTAACTATTGAAGAGTGGAATGTCGAAGATATTAAAACTTATTTTGATAAAGGTATTTATAGTTATGAGATAAATATCCCTAGTAATTATAAAGTCACTATTAATGGCAAGACTTTAGAAGATGATGCCTTAACTAGTGAAGGGGATGTAGCTGGTTTAGAAAGATTAACTGAATATACCGAAATTGAAAAAAGCAAAACTTATAACGTGAATAATTTAGTTTATAAACCCGAAATAAAAATTTATGATGAAAATAATCAGGAAGTTAAATATGAAGTAAAAAATGGGCAAATAAAAGTAGCAAAAGAATTTAAAAAATTTAAAACTTTAGAAGAAGCGCAAAGCTATATTAAAGATAATTTTGACATTATGGCTTTTGCCAAAAATTATAGTTTATTTTTAACCGATGATTTAGAGGGGAGTTATCATGGTTTTAGCACGCTACTACCTTATTTAATTAAAGACTCTTATATGTACCAAATGGCTTATAATTGGTCTCATAATGTTGATATTACTTTTGTTAGTTCCCATCGTTTAAAAAATCCCGTTTTCACTAATGAAAGAGTAGAAAACTTTATTATCTATAATGATAATGCCTTTAGTAGCGAGGTATACTTAGAAAAGAATATGGTGGTAAGTGGGAAAGATAAACAAGATGTTATGCATGATAGATTGTATTTTATTTATTATGAAGGTGGTTATAAACTAGTGAATATGGAAGCCATAAAATAAGGATGTGATAAAAAATGAACAATATATTTGTCGTTATTCCAACGCTTGATCCTGATGAAGAAATAATGGATGAATTTATTCAAGAATTAAAGAAAAAATTTAAACATATTTTAGTAATAAATGATGGTAGTAAAGACATTCATGATGCTTTCTTTAAAAAATTAGAAAAGGAGGGCATTGAAGTATTTACCCATTATAAAAATTTAGGTAAAGGTCGAGCTTTAAAAAATGCTTTTAATTATTTACTTAATAATTATAATAATCTTGACGGTGTTGTTACGGCTGATTGTGATGGCCAACATCGGGTTAAAGATATTGAAAAAATAGCTCATGAAGTTATTAAAAATAAAGATAAATTAATTTTAGGAGTCCGGAATTTTCAGGAAGATAATGTGCCTCCTAAAAGTAAATTTGGTAATATTATTACTAGAAATATTTTTAAAATTTTTATTGGTTTAAATATTAGTGATACCCAAACGGGCCTTCGTGGTTTAAGTAAGGAATTATTATCTAAATTTATGGATTTGCCAGGAGAAAGATATGAATATGAAACTAATATGTTAATTGCTACTAAAGATGAAAGTATTCCTATTAAAGAGGTGGAGATTGAAACAGTTTATTTAAATCATAATACCAATAGTCATTTTAATCCCTTACTAGATTCTATTATGATTTATCGCCTTTTTATGAAATATTTTCTTGCGGCTTTTAGTTCTTTTTTACTAGATATTATTCTTTTTGGTAGTTTCTTAGGAATATTAAATATCCATTCCAAAATTTTAGCTGCTATTATTTTAGCTAGAATAGTTTCATCCTTATATAACTATCTTATTAATGCTAATTTAGTTTTTAAAAATATGAATATTATAACTTTAGTTAAATATTATATATTAGTCGTTATCCAAATGTTTATTAGTGGTTGTTTTGTTACCTATTTCTTTAATTTATTCCATATCAGTGTTATCTTAATTAAAATATTTGTTGATTTTATCTTATGGATTATTAATTTAATAATTCTAAGAGAATTTATATTTAAGGGGAAAAATAATGAATAAAAAAAATATTTTAACTATTATATTAGGAATTATGTTAATTATCTTAACTGTTTTAGTATGTTTAGGATATACTGAAAAGTTTGATACATTTTGCTATAATTTAGTAACTTTTAACATGAATGATACATGGACTAATATTTTTAAAGTTATTACCTTTTTTGGTAGTACCTTATTTATTGTTTTGGCTGGTATTTTTTTCTTTATCTTCTTTATATTAAAAGGAAATAAAAATAAAAGTTTTATTATTAGTGGTCTTTTAATTATTTCGACTATTTTAAATAATTTAATTAAAGTAATTATTAGAAGAGAGCGCCCAGAAGTACTGGCTTTAGTTACCGAAAAAAGTTTTTCTTATCCCAGTGGGCATATGATGGCCTCCGTTAGTTTATATGGTATTTTATTTTATTTGGTTTATAAAAGTAATTTAAATAAAAAGGTCAAAATATTTTTCGAATGTTTTCTAATTATTTTACCAATTTTAATTGGTATTAGTCGGATTTATTTAGGAGCGCACTTTGCTAGTGATGTCCTTGGAGCTTCTTTAACATCCCTAATTTTACTTTTAATTACCACGAATATTATTGCGAAAAAGAACTGGTTATAGTAAAATAGAGGAAGAATTGGTGATAGAATGAAGAAAATAAAATTAGGAATAATTTTCCTTTTAACAATTTTTTTAACTTGTAGTTGTAGTTTTAAAAAGGGTAGTTTAGATAATGCAACAATCTATACGACTGTTTATCCCGTTAATTATATAATTAGTTATTTATATGGCGATGATAGTACCATTCAAAGTATTTATCCTAATGGCGTTGATATTGATAATTATAGTTTAACCCCTAAACAAATTGAAAATTACGCTAATGGGGATTTATTTGTGTATGTTGGTTTAGGTAATGAAAAAGAGATAGCCAAAACTTTTATTAATAAAAATAGTGATCTACTTATTATTGATGCTACTTATGGTCTTTCTTATAGTGAAGATATTAAAGAGTTATGGCTAGCTCCCAATAATTTCTTAATGCTTTGTAAAAATATTAAAAATTCTTTAAATGAATATTTAGATAATAGTTTAAAAATTAAGAATGTTAATGATTTATATGATGAATTATATGCCCAAGTATCTTGGGTTGATGCGGAGATGCGCAATATTGCAAGAGAAGCCAAAGAAAATAATAATAACACTTTAGTTGTGACATCCAAGACCTTTAAATTTTTAGAAAATTATGGTTTTGAAGTAATAATATTAGATGAACTAGAGACAAATGGTACAGAGAATGCCTTAAATGATTTGAAAAATAATTTTAAAAATGGAAAATATAAATCTATTATTAAATTAAGTAGTGAAAAAGAAAGTGATTTTGTTCAAAATATAGTTAAAGAATATAATGCTGAAGAAATTAATTTTAACGATATGATTACCAATGATACAACCCAAGATTATATTGATATTCAATATGAAAATATTGCCGTCTTAAGAGAACTATTATTAGATTAATAATTATAATTAAATTCTAACGAATTCTGACAATCTATGAAAATTAACAAAAAAAGAAGAAATTCATCTTCTTTCAAATTAGGGTTTTCTTACTCTTTTAATAGCTACTTCTTCAGTATCTAATGCTTCCGTATTTGCTACTTCATAATCATTGGGAAATGGAGCCATGTCTATTTCTCTTTTTAGTTTATCCTGACAAGTAATAGAAACTCTGCTAGCCTCTACTGCAACTTCTGAAACTGGCCATTGAGAGTTTATTTTTCTGCTTGGATATGGTTGCTTTAAAGCCATAAGTTGTTTTTTATTCATTATATCAACTTCTTTCAGTAATTTATTATATACTTAATTTAAAGATATAGCAATTATTTTTAATATTTCATAAAAAATAAATTTCGCATAATTAATAGCCAAAAATTGGCTGTTAATTTTTTGCCTAAATTTTAAACAAATGTTTGATTTATTTAGAGAAATGCGCTATAATAATTATGGTGAAAGAAAATGGACTTAAGAGAAAAATTAATTATTCTAGCCGATAGTGCCAAATATGATGCTTCTTGTTCTTCAAGTGGTAGTAAAAGACAAGGAGATTTTGGTAATGCTCATATGGCCGGAATTTGTCATTCTTTTTCCGCGGATGGTAGATGTATTTCTCTTTTAAAAATTCTTTTAACTAATGCTTGTATCTTTGATTGTAAGTATTGTCTAAATCGGAAAAGTAATAATATTAAAAGAGCGATGTTTACGCCCGAAGAAATTTGTACAATAACACTTAATTTTTATAAAAGAAATTATATTGAAGGTTTATTTTTAAGTTCGGGAATAATTAAAAGCCCGGATTATACTATGGAACTTTTAATTAAAACGATGGAGTTATTACGTTATAAATATCATTTTGGTGGTTATATTCATGTTAAAGCTATACCCGGGGCTAGTGAATATAATTTACAGAGGTTGGGTAGACTAGTTGATAGGATGAGCGCTAATATTGAACTTCCTACAGAATCCGGTTTAAAGTTACTGGCTCCAGATAAGAATAGTGATAAAGTCGAAAAAATTATGAATTATGTTAAAAATAAAAAAAGTCAAAATTTTGTCCCTGCTGGTCAAAGTACCCAAATGATTATTGGAGCCTCTCAAGAAACAGATTTAGATATTATGCAAAAATCAGAAAATATGTATCATAATTATAACTTAAAAAGAGTTTTTTATTCAGCTTATATTCCCGTTAATCAAGATAAGAATTTGCCTTCTTTACAAACGCCTCCTTTGAAAAGAGAAAATCGTCTTTATCAAACAGATTGGCTTCTTCGTTATTATGGTTTTAAGGTAAGCGATATCTTAGATGAAAATAATCCTAATTTAAATATTTTAGTTGATCCGAAAGCTTCTTGGGCCTTAAAACATTTAGAGGAATTTCCAAAAGAAATTAATAAATGTTCTTATAAAGAATTATTACAAGTTCCGGGGATTGGCGTCACTAGTGCCAAAAGAATTATAAAATCCCGGCAATATTTTAAATTAGATTTTGCCGATTTAAAAAAGATGGGCGTTGTTTTAAAAAGAGCTAAATATTTTATTACTTGTAATGGACGTTTTAGTTTAAATAAAGAATTTTTAAATAGTCATTTTATTGAAGCTAATTTAGTTTTAGAAGATCATAATCCTTCTCAAGAAAAAACCTACCAAATGGAGTTATTTCATGAATAAGGTCTATGTTTATGATGGCACTTTTTTAGGCCTTTTAACTTTAATTAGATATTTACTTTCTAATAAAATCAAGCCTTATAATATTGTGACCTCTGAATTTCAAGAAAATTTATTTTTAGAAGTCATTAACCTTCATTTAAAAATTTCAAATAATATTAGTGATATCTTTTATCAAATTTTTGATAAAGTAACAATGAAAAGAGTTTATTATGTTTTTTTATCTCAAGAAGAAAATAAAGAAATAATAATTTATTACTATTTATTAAATTATTTAAAATATGGTTATTCATTATCCGGAATGCGTAATTTAAAATGTGTAAGTAAAGTTTTAGAAATAAATAAAAGGGTAGGAAATGAAGCCCATAAATTAAAAGGATTTGTAAGATTTAAAGAATTAAAGAAGGGCATTTTATATGCCGAGATTAATCCTGATAATGATGTTTTAGAAATTATTTCTCGGCATTTTAAAAAAAGGCTGAAAAATGAATATTGGGTTATTAAAGATGTTGGGCGAAATATGGTAAGTATTTATGATAAAAAAGATTTTTATTTAGTTTTAGGAGAAAATGTTAAAATTACAGAGGATTTAAGTGCCAAAGAAATAGAATTTAGTAAAATGTGGCAAGATTTTTATAAAACTGTAGCGATAAGTGAACGGAGAAATGAAAAATGTCGGCGTAATTTTATGCCTAAAAAATATTGGCCATATTTATTAGAAGTGAGGGATGAATTGTGAAAAAAATTGTAACTGGTAAAGAGCTTCAAGAAAAAATGGAAGAAGCGGTTAATCTCCTTTGTGATACAGTCAAGACGACTTTAGGACCTAAGGGTAGTAATATTATTATTGATCATTCTAATTTTAGTCCTTTTATTACCAATGATGGAGTTACAATTGCCGAAAATATTGAAAGTGATGATGAAGTTCTTAATACTATTTTAGGGTTAGCCAAAGAAGCCAGTATTAAGACGAATACCAATGTTGGGGATGGAACTACGACTACTTTAGTTTTACTTCAAAAAATTTATAATTTAGGTTTAGAGTTAATTAGAAAAGGGGAAAATCCTATAGTTTTAAAAAGAGAGTTAGATCAAGAATTAGCCAAAATTATTCCTCTTATAAAAAAAGAAAGCCATATACCTAATGAGAAAGATTTAAAAAATATTGCCATCATTTCCAGTAATGATGAAGAGATTGGCACAATGATTACGGATGCTTATTTAAAAGTAGGTGACATAGAGGCTATAAATATTCAAGAAGGGGAAAAAGAGGCAACAGAAGAAAGGTATATTAAAGGTTATTCTTTAGAGACCAATTTAGCATCTGATTATTTTTTAAGTACTTCCCAAGAAATAAAATATTTAAATCCTTTATTTCTTTTAGCTAATACTAGTGTAGATGATTTAGAAGATTTAGCCTTAATTTTAAATAATGTCCTAAAAGAGCAAAAATCTTTAGTGATAATGGCCACTGGCTATAGTGAAGAATTTATCCAAAATATTTTAACCATGAATAGTGATTATCAAACGAATATTATGCTTTTAAAAACTCCTTATTATGGTTTAAATTCTTTAGAAACTTTAGAAGATATTGCCGCTTTAAGTGGATCTAGGATTATTGATGATGTTAAAAATATTAAAATAAGCGATTTAGGGCAAAGTGAGAGTATCACTATTAATAGGGAGACAACCATTATTAATTATGCTTTTAGTCCTCGCTTAACTAAATATTTAGAAAAATTAGCAAAAGAGGATAAAGATAATAAAAAAAGAATCGTCATGCTGGAAAAAGGTAGTGTTGAAATAATGGTAGGAGCTCCTACTACAACGGAAAGAAGAGAAAAAAAGATGCGTTTCGATGATGCTCTTTATGCTCTTAATAGTGCCACATCGGGTGTTCTTTTAGGAAGTGGTGTGGTATTAAGTAAAATAAGTGAGACACTTGATAATAAGAAGGCGAGTGAAAGTATTTTTAAAGAATCTTTACTTGAACCATTAAAACAAATTTTAGTTAATTCAGGTAATGATTATCATCTTATATATGAGGAATTAAAAAAGGCTAATTTTAAGAACATATATAATGTGAAAACTGGGAAAATGGAAAGCGAAGAAGAAACAGTCGTTTTAGATTCTTTAGAAGTTATTTTAAATTCCCTAAAAAATGCTACTTCTATTGCGGGCATGCTTCTTACCACCACCAGTTTAATTATTAATGAATATCCAAATAATCCTCATGTCAATTCTGATTATTATTAAAATTGGAATATAATAATCATTTTTCCATATCCTAACTAATGAATTAACAAACCAATGAATTACAATTGACGAAGTTATGATATTGTGTTAAACTATAGAAGTAATTCTTGGTATGGAGTAGTACTCAAGAGGCTGAAGAGGCGCCCCTGCTAAGGGTGTAGGACGGGTAACTGTCGCGAGAGTTCAAATCTCTCCTGCTCCGCCATTTAAAATTTAAACCCGTAAAACGGGTTTTTATTATAAGAGGGTTTTATGGTTTCAAAGGAATTAATTTTATATTATTATAGTTTAATTGGTTATGATTTAGATAAGTTAGATTTTTCTTATTTAACTAGTAATATTTTACGAATGAGTGATTTAATCCCCGATGATTTAATGCATTATCCTATTTCATCTCAAGAAATAAGTCATCTATTTTTAGGACTAATTACGGATTTAAATTTTTTATTAAAAAATGGGGAAATTTCTTATTTTATGCATCAAGAAATAATTTCTTCAATAATGATTATTTGCGATGCTGGTTTAAAATTAGTTGGTCAAAAAAATCCGGATTATCTGTTGAATTTTAATAGACAAAATGAAATAATCAAAACTTTATTAAAAAGCATTCGTAAAGTTGGAATGTTAGATTTAATTGATTTAGCAACCTTTATTAATCGAAAACAATATAAAGAAATTTTGAAAAACGATCGTTTTCCTTATAAGTTTTCTTTTTTACTAGCTTTATCAGTTACTGGCGATTATGATATCGGCTCTAAAATCTTTAATGAAGATTCCTATAAAATCGATATGGAAAAATTATTTGTCACTTTACAGCATTCTTTAGATGTCTATGCTCGTAACCTTAAATTAGGTATTATAAGAGAAAAATCAAATTATAGCATGAGAATTCCTTATAATCAAGAACCATTAAAAAGTAAACAAAGTCACCATTAAAAAGTAAACAAAGTCACTAATTTGACATTTTTTGACAATTGTGTTATAATCTTGAGTTTGTCAGTTGTTAATAATAAAAACTCTCATAAAGTCCCATAAATAAAGGGAAAAGCGAGAGTT
>CANQXW010000022.1 GCA_947627925.1 uncultured Bacilli bacterium
AAGCTTGCCTTTGTTTCTTATCATCCCATTTGCATTAGCAAATGCAAAAACTGACATTTTAAAAAAATCTTAACATATTCACATTTATGATTTTAAAGTTTTCCACTAATACTTTTCCCTCTTTATTTCGAAGTAAGTATTCTTCTTTTAAAGGTTTATTACTTCCTTCATTAAAATTTAAATTTATTTGAATTATCTCTTTTACTTTGATATATTTATCTCCTTTTTCTATAGTCTCTGTATATAAAGTAGAATAATAATTTAAATTCCTCTCTTTAATATTTTTATCATAATTAATATTAAGTTCGATATTTATAAGGATACCTTCTGTTGTCTCGGCAATAATATCTAATCTTTTCCCTTTTATCTTTTTATTCTTGACTTGTAATTCACTATTTAGATATCTTTTAACTTTGACTTCTCTTTCCAAAATATCAGACAAGATATTATTCATAATTGTATGATCACTATCATCAATGATAGCTCTTTTAAAAACAGCATCATATTTTAAATCATAAAATTTCTTATTTTTCAAAATTGGCATATAATCCCTCTTTCGAGGTCTCTATTTTACGGATATTTTTTCTTATTGCAACACTTTCGACAAACGTTGTCAAAACTTCTAATTTTTCGACAAAATTCGTCAAAAAAGCAACCTTAATTAAACTACTTATTCCGTAACCGAATTAATATATACTGTTATACTACTAACATTTTTAATACTTGAGTTAGCTTTAATATTTTGGGAAGCAATTAAGCCAACTTCAATCTCAGGATTATATTTACCATTTTCCGAAGTAGCATATTCAATATTTACTTCAATATTGTGATTACTTGCCCAATCTTCTACTTCACTTACCATTTTACCTGTAAAATCAGGCACCATTTCATCTTTGATTTCGCCCTTTAAACCTTTACCAGCAACTTTTACTTCATATACATTATTCGCATCAAAACTAAACTCTTTAATCGGTTTAGCACTTTCTTTCTCTAAATTAATCCGCATCATTTGGACAATATCATCTAAACTTTTATCATAATAACCTAAAGCGGCACTATAGGTATTTGAACCAGGATTATAGACTCTTAAATCATATACCTCTAAATAGGCTTTTTCAGCCGTAATTGCTACATTATCTTTTAACAAATTAATAACCACATCTTTTAAAATATTATAACTAGAAAGTATTTGCTCTCTTGATAAATTGGTCACAACATTTTTACTAATCGATCCTAAAATATCTTTAAAATCAGTTAAAGTATTTAAGGTCATTAATCTTTTTGCTAAAGCTTCCACAATTAATTGTTGATTTTGGATTCGTTGTAAATCACCACCAGGAAGACTATGACGGTGTCTCGCATAAGCTAGCGTTTCTTCCCCATTTAAATGTTGGAACCCTTTATCAAGGCATATCATGTTAGCAAAACTTCGATTACTATCTTGTTCACAGAATTTAAAAGTTACATCAACATCAATACCACCAAGGGCTTCGACTAAATCAACAACTCCTTTGAAATTAATTTTAGCATAATAATCCACATCAATACCCGTTAAATCTTTAATCGTATCAATAACACAAGTGACTCCACCCGCACTTGAAGAATTTATTTTAGCTTCTTTACCTTTCCGACAATGAATAGGAACATATAAATCACGAGGAATACTAAAGACTGTTGCATTTAAAGTATGAGGATTAAAAGTAACGAGCATTAAAGTATCGCCATTAAAAGAACTCGCCGCATCCATTGTATCTTCCGTAGAATCCACTCCTAATAAAAGCAAGGTAAATGGCTCTTTTAAAGTCTTATTATTTTTTAAACCTAAATCATTATTTTTTTCTTTTAAACTTTGTTTATAAACAATTTTGGTTTTAGATTCAATGTCATGAAAAATATTATCAACATCATTAGAGCTAAAATAAGCCAGATAATTACTTTGAACAAAAGCTCCTTCAATAACGCCATTATATAAATCATATAACATATCTTCATAAGAAGAATAATTTTTTAATTCAATATCTAGTTTTTTATTTTTAATAATATCTTTAGCTATTTTATAACCTTCGACATCATCTTCATTATCAATAATTCCGGCCTTTTTAATTTTTTCGGTTTCTTTTAAGCTGATTAAATAACCGGTATAAATCGTATTATCTTTCTCCATTAAATTATCTATTTCCCCATAAACAGTATTAAAGACATAAAATACTATGAGTAAAATAAGAGAAATAATAAAAGTTAAGAAGGTTAGAAAAATAAATTTGACTTTATTTTTATTAACCATATATAAATAGCCTTTATAGGCATAAAGCATCCCATATAAAATAACAAAGAAAATAATCAAAATACGAGCTAGAGTTTCAATTCCGGTTAACTTAATTAAAGATAAACTAAATAAAGAAAAAGAAAGGATAAAAAGAACTATTGTAATTAAATAGATAATAAAATTTTTTCTACTAGTATATAATAATCTTTTTAACCTTCTTAGCATCTTTTTATTCTACTCCTTTAAAACTTACTACATAAAGGCGTTCATCTTTCAACATCACGATTACTTCGCCTTTATTTGGATAATCTAAATCTTTAGCATAATCCCATTCTAAGATTAATTTATATCCATCACTTTCTTCTTTATTATAAGAATATTTTTCTTCTTCTATACTTGTAAGACTAATATTGGTAACTTGCGGATATTCTCCACCTCTAGAATTGCCATCTTTACTTTCTAAGTACTTATATAAAGTGTCTTCCACATTTAATTCATAATTTTCTTCTACTTCCGGTAACACATAATCTTTACCGCCAACATCATATTTATTATTCTTATTTTCTAAAGTAAATAAATCAATAATAAATAATTCGCTTAAATATTCCGCATATAAATTATAATCAATTTCATCTTTGGCTAATACATCTTTTAATTTTGCAAAAGTATCTTGCATTAATTCTGAATCACGGTCTTCCAAAACATAACCATACTTATCAATTTTATCTATTTCTTTATAAACCATCTTCGCTTCATGAGGAACAAAATAATAAACGACTAAAACAACAGAAATAAGAATAATTAGAACTAAAATAATTTTCAGCATCACCCTAAATCTTTTGCGCATTTTTAATCATCCCTTTTTTTCTCATTAAATAAATCATAAGTAATTATGGCATTGCCTACTTCTAAGGCTCTTTCGGATTGCTCAATTGATTTATTTAAAAATTCGGTATCAACTACTCCTCTTAATTCTTTATATTCACCAGTAGAATTATTATAATAAACTTCTTTAGTTAAGAAATTACCATTAGGGAATATTACAATATTATTATCTTTAATATTAAAGATATCATGCCCTAAAACATAATTATAATCAATATCTAGCATATTAAATAGAGTTGGAGCTAAATCATACATACCCATAATATTACTATTTTCACCCTTTAATATACTTTTTAGTTTACTATTTTTAGTCCAGAAAATTAAAGGCGTTTTCTTATTTAATTGATGATCATAACTATCATAATTAACATATGTTGGGTCATATTCATCTTTTAACTCGCCCGTCATTGGGTCATAATTATATAAATAATTCATATCTTTATAACTTAATTTCGCATCATGATCACCATAGAAAACAAATAAAGTATTATCAAAATGGCTAGAATTTTTAATTAATTCTATAAATTCTCCTAGAGCTTCATCAGCATAATGGGCACTAACGATGTATTTACCCACATCTCTTTCACATAAATAACAAGTGCTGGTTTGTTCTCCATAACTATCCGTGAAATAATCATTAATATTTAAAGTAAAAGCCGGATTAGGAGCAAACGGAGAATGGTTAGACAAAGTAATAAGAGTACCAAAATAATTGGTATAACTATCTTCAATCGTAGCTAATTTATCCACTGCTTGTTTAAAGAATAGTTTATCACTAATGCCTAAACCTACCCAATCTGTATTGTTAGGATCCTTACTATCTTCATTAAATTCAAAAGAATCACGATAATACATATCTGTATAACCTAGTCTTGGATGAACATTGCTTCGATTCCACATTGATTGATAATTACCATGCATACTGAATGTGTAATAGCCGCGGTCTTTTAAAAATTGTGGTAGTGCTCTAAAAGTATTATCAGCATAACTGACAAAGATTGGTCCGTTAGTTGAAGGAAGTAACCCGGTTAAGGTCATAAATTCCGCATCAGATGATGTACCAATAGACACTTGGGGATAAAAATTACTAAAGAACATTCCCTCTTTAGATAACTTATTTAAATTAGGAGTTACTTCTTCCCCATTGAAACTTAAGTCCATTAAGAAATTTTGCATACTTTCCATATGAACATAAATAATATTATAACCTTTTAAAATACCCGTATATTTATTATTGTTATTATACCAATTAATATCTTCATCATTAAAATAATCATTCATTAAATTTAAGGCATCATCATAACCAAATAAACTACTAAGTTTCGGAATGATTGTTTGAATAGCATCATTACCTTGATAGATAATAATCCCAAATCTTTCCACGATGTAGACTCTATTCCATTGTTTAGAAAGCCTACTATAATCGGAATTAGATGCTGTGGCAAATGTAAAACCAATAAATAATAAAGAGGCAATTAAAGTAGAGATAAACATTGGCATTTTCTTTTCTACTCTCCCAATTAAATTGTAATAAGGAGAAGTCTTTAAAGAATTATGAATATAATAGAAAATTACGGGCTCTAAAACATAAAGAAAATCTATTACTCTAAGTTGGGTATAAACTGAATCACTAACTGTTTCTAGTTGCGATACAGTCGCTAATTCAGCCATAGAAGCAAATGAAGCATAAAACATATAATAAATAGAATTGATAATTTCAATTAATGAGAAAAAGATAAGCCAAAAGAAAAAGTATTTAAATTGATTTTTTGGCTTAACTAAATAACCAAATGAACCAATTAATAAAATCATTCCTATATCCGCAATTAAAGGTTTATAAGCCCAAAAATTACCAATCGTAAAATGTCTTACCACCATGGTACCAATAATAGCTAAAATAGTATATGATAAAAAAAGTCTATTTGAATAAACATATTTAACAATATTTAATATTAATTTTTTTAGATAATGAGATAATTTTTTCATTTTCTAACCCTTTCAGTCTATATTATACCAATTTTCCGGGCCACTTGTAAATATTTACACTTATGTTAATTTAAAAAATGATAGATTGATAACTTACCGGCTTTATGATATATTTAAGATGGGTGTTAAATATGAATATAAGCAAAATTATTAGTGATATTGTAAAACAGATTTGTTTAATTTTTCTCTACTTTTTTTTAGCGGTTTTTCTTCAATTAATTTTTTATAAATTTTTAATTAGTAAAAATTTAGTTTTAGCTAATTTAAGTTATATTTTAGTTGAATTAGTTATTATGACTATTTTTATTGTGATATTTCGGCATAAAATTGTACCCGACTTTACCGATTTTAAAAAGAATTGGCGAAAATATTTAAAAAAATATTATCCTTATTGGTTAATTGGCTTATTAGTAATGATTGTTAGTAATGTTATAATTAGTAATTTTATTGGTATGCCTGCGAATGAAGAAGCTAATAGAGAACTTTTAAAAACATACCCTGCTTATATAATTATCACATCGATTTTAATTGCCCCTGTAACGGAAGAATTGATGACGAGAGCTACTTTAAAAGATACTTTTAAAAACCCTTGGATTTATATATTTATTTCAGGCTTAATTTTTGGTTCAATCCATGTGTTAAATATTATTGAAAGTAAAAATATATTAGAATTATTATACATAATTCCTTATGGAACTTTAGGAGCTTCTTTTGCCAAAATATATCACGATTCAAATAACATTTGGGTTAATATTACTTTCCACTCTTTGCATAATTTAATTGCTATTCTACTCATTTTAGGAGGACTTTCATGAAAAAGGCTTTGGTCTTAACCATTTTAGCCCTTGTTCTTCTCTTTTTATATGGCCGTTATATCGAAGTTAAAACTTTTAAAACTCATGAATACATTATTAAAAATGAAAACATTCCCGCTTCTTTTGAAGATTTAAAATTGGTGCAATTCAGTGATGTTTTATATGAGCCTGAAACTAGTGAGGCCATTTTAAAAAAAGTAACTAAAAAGATTAATGAATTAGATGCTGATATCATTATTTTTAGTGGGGATTTATTTAAAAAAGGTTTAAAATATAATGAAGATGATTATGCCAAAATCAAAAAGTATTTAACAGATATGAAAGCCAATCTTTATAAATTTGCTGTGATTGGGGATAATGATACTGAAAATATTCAAGAATATAAAGATATTTTATATGAATCAGGATTTAATCTTTTAGATAATCAAAATATGCTTTTATTTTATAAAGATGAAGTACCAATTAATATTTTAGGTATTACTAATTTAGATGCCGATTTTAATACTCTTCTAACTACTGATGTTCCGTATAATTATTCTTTGGCCATTTCACATATTCCTGATAATTTTGATGAACTTACTAAACATAATATTAATACCATTTTAAGTGGTCATTCCCTAGGAGGTTTAGTAAACATTCCTTTTTATGGCGGATTAATTAAAAAAGAGGGAGCTAAAAAATATCTTAATAGTTATTATAAAAATGGCAATAATGAATTATATATATCAAATGGTCTTGGGTATGAAGATTTTAACTTTAGATTATTTAACTTTCCTTCCATAAATATTTATCGTTTTAGCAAATAATTTATTTGCTTTTTTTAAGTCTTTAATTTAAAATAAATATTCCCAGGTGATGATATGAAGATAAATCCAAGACAAGCAATTTATTTGGAAAACGATTTTATTAAACCTTTTCATCCAAAGGCCGAAGGAGCTTGGCTTTTAATTGAACCCATTTATTATGATATGATTTATGAGATAGCAGGTGAAAAATGGATTTTTAAAAGCAAAGGTTTAGAATATGCTTTAAATGAATTAATCGGAGAAACCATATCAAGGTATTTTGGTCTATCCACTGTTCATCCCCAAATAGCTTTTTTAAATGGTTATTCTGATGACTCTCTAGGAGTCTTAATTAAAGTGTTTTTTCAGGATGACTCCACTTATTTTTATATTGATAATTTTCCTGATGTTGATATTGCCTTTTATCATCACAATTTAGACAATCTTAATTATTTAAGCACTTATTATAATGAAACTTTAGATGATGACATCAATTTAAGTGCTGACAACAATGAAGAACTTAAAAAGTCTTTAAAACGAATGATTATTAGAGATTATTTTGCTAATCAACAAGATAGAAGTATTGAAAATTTTATGTTTCAAGAAAATAATGGTTATGTTTCTCTAGCTCCTTTATATGATCACGAATTTTCTTTTGGCGATTATCCTTATGGTAGCTCATTTTTTAATTTAACTTTATATAATGCAAATGTAAGAAGAATAATTAAAAATGATGATTATTTTAAACAATTAATTGCCAAAGGAATGGCTTTAAATCTTTCAAAGTTTATAAGCCAAGTTGAAGATGAACATCATATCATTTTAGATAGCAATGAAAAAGAAAGAATAACTAAAACTTTAAAAAGACAAAAAAAGAAAATAAATTCTTATAGTAAAGATTTAGGGCTTTAAAAAAATACGCTTTAGGCGTATTTTTAAATCATCTTCTGATAATATTCATATCTTTTCATCGCATTTTCTTTTTGATTATTCAAAAGTTCTTCAGCTAATTTGGCATCTTTAATTTTTAAAGCTTTAAATCTAACCTCATTATCTAAAAATTCGTGATAACGATTAAAGTCTGGCTCTTTACTATCCAAATATAACTTTTCTTCCTTTGGATTATAACGCATTAGTAATTGATATCCTACTTCTACCGCGAGTCTTTCTTCAGAAATAGAACATGACATACCATCTTTAATTCCATGTTCTACGCATGGCGAATAAGCAATGATAATGGCCGGTCCTTCATGTTCCATGGCCTCTTTAAACACTTTAATAGTTTGCATAATATTAGCTCCTAGAGAGATGCTTGCCACATAACAATTTGGATAACTCATCGCGATTCTAAATAAATCTTTCTTATAAGTCTTTTTGCCAAAATCAGCAAATTCACAAACAGCACCCATTTTACTACTTTTACTTGCTTGACCGCCAGTATTAGAGTAAACTTCAGTATCTAAAATTAAACATTTGATATTTTCATTTTGACTCATAACATGATCTAGACCACCAAAGCCAATATCATATGCCCAACCATCACCACCAAATGCCCAAACAACTCTATAAGGTATATATTCTTTTAACATAGCTAAATCTTCGGGTATTTTTTTGTCTTCCAATTTTTCCGCTACTTCTTTAGTAATTTTAGCATCATTCATATTATTAAGCCATAAATTAAATAATTCTTTAACCTCTTCATCGACTGCATTTAAACTCATTTCCATAACTTCTTTAATTTGTTTTTGTTTATTTTGATAAGTTAAATGCATACCTAAAGCAAATTCCGCATTATCTTCAAATAAGGAGTTGGCCCAAGGAATACTATAAGGCGTAGATGGTGCACTTCCACCATAAATAGAAGAACAACCAGTAGCATTAGCAATTACTAAAGAAGAACCAAATAATTGCGTCAAAAGTCTTATGTAAGGTGTTTCTCCACAACCAGCACAAGCGCCATTAAATCTAAAATGGCTCTTTTGAAGGGAAGCCCCTTTAATATTAAATTTATCTAAATCTTGCGGATTTTCATAACTATCAAAATATTTCTCGACAATTTGCCGATTTTCCTCATTACCCTTGCCAAATGATAAAGCATTAGTAGGGCAATTTTTAATGCATAAACCACATCCTGTACAATCTTTTTCACTGATAGCTAAATAAAAATTATAGTCCTTAAAGCCAAGAGCTTCTTTACCAACATTCTCTTTTAATAAAAGCGGTCTTATAACAGCATGGGGACAAACTATATTGCATTTACCACATTCAATACATTTTTCAATATCCCAAACAGGAACTTCATAAGAAATACCTCTTTTCTCATTCTTACTTAAATCCCAAGGAAAAGCCCCTGATCGATAAGGAATTAAATCACTAACCTTTAAAGTATTACCTTTCAAATGATTTATTTTATCAAAAATATTTTCTTCTTTAATATCATTTTCATTTTCATAAGTTAGATTATCTAAGCATTTTAAATCATCTAAAGAATCTTGTAATGCTTTTAAGTTATTGTTAATAACATCTTCTCCTTTAGTAAGGAATGCCTTTTTAATTAATTCACTTACTTTTTCAAAAGCCTTATCAATATTTAAAAGATTTAAAATAATTACTTCCATTATCTTATTAATCTTACCTTTAATATTGTTATCAATTGTTATTTTCGTAGCATCGATATAATAAACTTTAATCTTTTTTTCTTTTAGGATTTTCTTAATTTTATTAGGCAAATAATCATTTAATTCCGAATCTTTTTTACTTGTATTAATAAGAAGTATTCCTTCTTCTTTAATACTATCTAAAACATCAAACTTCGTAAAATATTCTTCTTTAGTAACTACCACTATTTCAGGATTTGTTACATAATAAGGAGCATTAATTGGCGTTTTACCCCATCTTAAATTAGAGATTGTAACACCACCACTTTTTTTAGAATCATATTCAAAATAACCTTGAACATAATAATCATCTAAAGAAATAATTTTTAATAATTCTTTACTAGCGCTAACCATCCCATCAGAACCAAAGCCAAATATTTTAACTTCCCGACAAGGCAAGTTAAGATTATAATCATAACTTTCTAACGATAAATTGGTAACATCATCTTGAATTCCAATCGTAAAATTATTTTTTAAATCTCCCTCTAACATTTTATAAACACTATAAATATCTTGCGGGGTGGTATTTTTACTAGATAAGCCATAACGACCACCCACAATATTTAAACCTTTAGAAGAAAGAACACTTACGACATCTAAATATAAAGGCTCTCCACTTCCCCCAATAGATTTACTTCTATCTAAAACGGCAATGTTTTGAACACTCTTAGGTAAAACATTTAAAAGATATTTTGTACTAAAAGGACGATATAAATGAACATTAATTAAACCAACTTTTCCCCCTTTTTGATTTAAATCATCAACCACTAGTTTAATTGTATCAGTAACACTACCCATCGCAATAATAATATTTTTAGCATCACTTGCCCCATAATAGTTAAAAGGATGATAATCTGTTTTCATAATTTTGTTAATAGATTCCATATTTTCATTAACAATGTCACTCATCTTATCATATAATTCATTTCGGGCCTCTACTGATTGAAAATAAATATCTTCATTTTCGGCCAAACCATATTGAAGACCACAATCCACATTTAAACTACGTTCTTTAAATTCTTTTATCTTATCCCAAGGAATTAATTTTAATAATTCTTCCGTCGGCAATTCTTCAATAGTATTAAGTTCATGACTAGTTCTAAAACCATCAAAAAAATGAATAAATGGAAGGCTTCCCTTAATGGCTGATAAATGGGCCACCGCTGCCAAATTTTGAGCATCAAAAACATTAGATGATGATAACATACAAAATCCCGTGTCTCTTGTCGCATAGACATCTGAATGATCACCAAAAATCGATAAAGCATGAGTTGCAATCGTTCTACTTGCAACATGAATTACACCTGGCAAACATTCGCCCGCAATTTTATACATGTTAGGTATCATTAATAATAATCCTTGACTTGCTGTAAAAGTAGAAGCTAGGGAACCAGAAAGTAAAGCCCCATGAAGAGTTCCGGCTGCTCCGGCTTCACTTTGCATTTCAATAACTTTAGGTTTGCTATTATATAAGTTTTTTAAATCACTATGCGTTAAATAATCTATATTCGAAGCCATAGGACTTGAAGGCGTAATTGGATAAATACTACATATCTCGCTAAAAAGATAAGCAACTTTACTACACGCCGTATTTCCATCAACTTGTTTTTTCATGAATTATCACCTAATTAAATTATAGAATAATTTATAATTTTTTACTAGTTCAAATCATAGAAATAATTTTATTTCAGCTTAATTAAATTTGTTATCTATCTAAAAATATGTTATAATCATTTTAGGAGACGAGAAATCGTTACCTATAGTAGATTGACTATCTTATTTGGATTTTAACCCAAATAGAGATAGCCTTTTTTTTATGCTTTTGCAAGAAAAAAAGTATTACTTTTAAAAAGTCTAAGACTCTTAATTTCATTCAACCACCCCTTTCAATTGATCTTTGTCTTTCCAAAACCCCCTGAAAGCAGGCAAGACTCCTCGTCTCGACTTACTATTAAAACACAAGTATTATCTAAAAGTCCATAGGAAGTTTTGACCACATTTGTCGATATTTCTTCTATTTTGTCGAATTATATCCAAAATCAATAAAAAAGCTCCTTACTAGGAACTTTATTTATTTAATAATTCTTCTATTTTCATTAAACGATTATATTTCGCTATTCGCTCACCCCGACTAATAGACCCCGTTTTAATAAAAGGTATTCCAAATCCTACGGCCAAATCCGCAATAAAAGTGTCTTCAGTTTCTCCACTTCGGTGACTAATAATTGTTTTATAATTATTTTTCTTTGCCATAATAATCGTTTTAGTCATTTCTGATATGGTACCAATTTGATTGGCTTTAAGTATAATAGCATTACCGGCATTCACTTTTATACTTGCTTCTAAAAGATTAGAATTAGTACAAAAATAATCATCACCAACAAGCATTATTTTATCGCCAATTAATTTAGTTAAGACAGCTAAACTTTCTAAATCATTTTCTTGGAAAGGATCTTCAATACTAATAATTGGATAATTTCTCACTAAATCAATATAATATTTAATTAAATCATTAGCATTTAAATAAGTATTATCTATTTTATAAACATCTCTATTTTTATCATATAACTCAGAGGCTGCCACATCTAAAGCAATCAAAATATCTTTACCGGGATGATAATTAGCTCTATTGATGGCATCCATAATTAAATCTAAAGCCTCTTTAGTTTTACCCAAATTAGGAGCAAAACCACCTTCATCACCAACTCCTGTAGAATAACCTTTTTCTTTTAAGATACCCTTTAAAGTATGGAATATTTCACTAGCGGCTTGAATTCTTCTAGCTTCTCCCTTCATAATAGGAACAATCATAAATTCTTGAATATCTAAATTATTATCCGCATGAACTCCTCCATTAACAATATTAATCATCGGAATCGGTAAAGATACTTTTCCATAAGTTATATATTCATATAGTTCTTTATTTTGTAATTTAGCTAAGCATTTTAAAGAAGCTAAGGAAACCGCTAGCATAGCATTCGCTCCTAAATTACTTTTATTAGGAGTACCATCTAATTTTAAAAGAGTTTTATCCACAAATACTTGATCTATTTTTTGACCAACCAAAGCGTTTCTAATTATAGTGTTAACATTATTAACAGCCTTTAATACTCCTTTACCCATATATCTATTTGAATCATTGTCTCTTAACTCTAAAGCCTCTCTAGATCCAGTTGAAGCTCCACTTGGAATAGAAGCTACCGCACTTATATTATTAGCAAGAGTCATTTCTACTTCAACCGTAGGATTACCTCTACTATCAAGTATTTCTCTGGCTTGAATATCTTTTATATTCACACTACATCACCCTATATATTTAGTATACCCATATTATTTTTATTTAACAATAGAAATAAAGTCTTAAATTTTAATCTTTACATAATTTTAAAGCTTTTTAAACATTAAAAAAATGGCTAAGCCATTTAATTTTAAGCTAAGAAGAATGAACTTCTTTTTCTTAATAAAATAGTATTTATAATATTTAATAAGCCAAATCCTAAATAACTTATTCCAATAGAACTTATAACAATATCGCCTTTAGCAAACATCACAACAATGCCCACAATAAGGATTAAAATACCGGTAACTAAAGTAAGTAGCCAACTTGATTCTTTATATCTTTTTAAACATAGAGAATACGTAATCTTTTGGGCACTACAAACAATGAAGAAAATTCCTAAAATGATTGGTAACACTTTATATAAAGCACAAGCAAGAATACCTAAAATAAGTTCTAAAGCTCCAAAGATAACATTAAATCTAAACAATATCAATTCATCTTTTTTAAAATAAGAAAATAAAGTAGCAATACCCCATAGCATTAGAATTACGCCAGTTATAATGGCCACGGTTAAATGTTTCATTGTAACATTTGTAAAGAAAATTAAACCTAAAAGAACATAAATTACGGATAAGCCAAGTTCCATTAGGGTAACCGTATTAAAGACACCTTTTACTTCTCCTAAAATTTTTTCAATCATTTTACTTCACCCTAAGTTAAATTATACTAGGATTTACTTTCTTAATCAAGGAAATTATGTTAAAATATTAGGAAAGAAAGCGGTGAAGTTATGCATATTCAAACATTAGGAGCCAAAGAATTTACGGAGTTTCAACAAAACCATTCTTTATCCAATTTTTATCAAACTATTAATTATGCTTTATTAATGGCTGAGTGTGGCTACGATTATGATTTGGTTGGACTCGTAAACGAAGACAATGAAATTCTTGCAGCTTCGCTTATTTTGCTTAAACCAATTGGCATAAAATGTTATTATGGCTATGCTCCTAGAGGATTTTTAATTGATTATCAAAATACCGCTTTAGTAGAGATTTTTACCAAAGAATTAAAAGATTTTTATTATGGTAAAAATGTCATTTTTATTAAAGTTAATCCCAATGTTAAAATAGGAACAATTGAAACAAATAGTTTTACCAAAATACCTAATGAAAATGAAAATATACCTAACATTTTAGCGGATAATGGTTACAAAAGACTGGCGGATAATCTATATTTTGAAGCCCAACTACCAAGATTTAATGCAATAGTTAATTTGAATGAAGCTAATCCTCCTCTATTTTCGAAAAATACTAAAAATAAAATTCGGAAAGGCATTCGGAAAGGATTAAAATTTGAAAAATGTGGTAAAGATAAAATAAACATTTTCTATGAACTTATGAAAAACAAAAAAGACAATAGTGAGTACTATTATCAAGATTATTATACCGTATTTGAAAAAGACGATGCCATTGATTTATTTTTAATATCTATTGATTACGATAATTTTTTACAAAATAGCCAATATTTTTATAATGAAGAATCCGAAAAAAATAATCATTTAAATAGTAAACTAGCCAATAATGGAAGTGAGCGCACTATTAATGCTAAAATGCAAAGTGATAAAGTTATGCTTACTTATAAAAATGATATAATGGAAGCGACTAAAGGCATTAATGAAAATAAAAAAGAATATATTGCGGGAGCTTTAGTAATTAAACATAACGATACTGCTAGTATCATCTTTAGTTCATATGATAAAAAATATAAACGTTTTGCCCCAAATTATTTTCTCCATTATAATTTAATTAAATATTATCAAAATGATTTTAAGTATTTAGATTTAAATGGGGTTGTAGGTAATTTTACAGAAGCTAACCCTTATTCAGGACTAAATAGATTTAAATTAAGTTTTAATCCCGATGTATATGAATATGTGGGCGAATATGATTTAATTATTGATGACAAAAACTATGAAATATTCTTATATAATGGCGTCTTAGCCAAAACATTTAATAAAAATGATATCTTAACAAATAATGAATAATAGCTATGCTTAATGGCATGGCTTTTTAATTAACGAAATATATACGCATATAAAAAGCAGCTAATTATCTAGCTGCAATTTTTATTAATTTAGCATGAACAACTAATTTCTTTTCACTACCATGACAAGTAGATAATGTTAAAACCCTATCGCTAGAATTTACTGATGTTTTAAAATTAGTATAACTTCTACCAATTATTTTATCTAAAAATGCTTGATATTGAGCTTCACTAGTAAAGTTCTCATCTGTCCAAATATAATCATTAGTAGTAGGAATAGTATAAACACTAAATATTTGCCATAAGGTATTATATTTTTCTGAAGACATTTTAATAATTCTATTTTCTTCAACATTATACCAATCTTTAGTTAATAAGGTTTTTAAACTACCAAACATTGTTTTATCTTTCATATTATGAGCATATATTATAGTATTTTTACCATAACTATTTTTATCATTACGATAATCCATAAATACCCAACCAGCTCGGTTAGAACTTTTATCAAAAGCATGAGTTAAATAGTAATCATTATCAGTAGTTTGAACAACGGGATAATTAATATTAGTTCCCCCAACAGTAAGCCATCCGGCTACATCACTATTTTTATTTTTTAATTCTGTAAAATCAACATCCATTAAATCCATTTTAATATAATTCGAATATGGACTATCTTCACCATCATCACTTGGAATAATTTCTTCTTGATTTACATTAGTACCAATATTAGCGTCTGACTCATAGTCTTTTATTTGCGCTTTAGTTCTAGATGAATCAATAAAATAAGTAATTATTTCATAACCAGAGAATATTAGAACTGGAACCGCAATAAATAAGATTAATAAAGAAATAGTCTTTTTTTTCATTCTTATTTTTTTGCCATTTTTTTTAGGTTCTAATCCATTTTGCATTTTTTTTGTTTTTTCTTTCATTCAAAAATCACCACAATATATATTATACACATAAATATATGAAAAAACAATATTGGATATTTGTATTATTTAGAATATTTTGGTAAAATAATATCGAATTGTGGTGATTATTATGCAAAAATTTTATAAATTAATTGAGGATAAAGTAAAAGAGGCTCTCTTAAAAAATGATTATCAAGTCCAAGATGTGATAATTTCCGAATCAAACCGCCCTGATTTAGGCGAATTT
This sequence comes from uncultured Bacilli bacterium, assembly GCA_947627925.1. Lineage (GTDB taxonomy): Bacteria > Bacillota_I > Bacilli_A > RF39 > UBA660 > SIG200. Next base: position 15,879 of record CANQXW010000022.1, read on the forward strand.
CAATATAATGGTGCGATGAATTTAGCAAAAGATTATCATAAAAGTCCAATTTTAATTGCTAATGATATAAAAATGACTTTAGAACAAGATCCTTTTTTTAAAGATGTTAATGTTGCTGGTCCTGGGTTTATAAATTTAAGTGTTAGCGATAATACTCTTTTAAAATATATTAATAATTCCGACTTTTCATATCCTAAAAATGATAAACTTATCTTTTTAGATTATGGTGGCGCCAATGTTGCTAAAAGTCTTCATGTAGGTCATTTAAGAAGTGCTAATATTGGCGAAGCTTTAAAAAGATTATGTAATTATTTGGGATATAATACTTTATCAGATACCCATTTAGGGGACTGGGGTCGTCCTTTAGGTTTAGTTATTTTAGAACTTCAAAAAAGAAATCCTTCATGGGCATATTTTGATGAAAATTATAAAGGAGATTATCCTAAAGTAGGGATCACTAGTACTCTCCTTGAAGAGGTTTATCCTTATGCTTCCCAAAAAGCTAAAGAAGATGAAGAATATTTAAAAGAAGCCCAAAATATGACCAAACAACTTCAAGAAAGGAAACGGGGCATTTATGCTTTATGGCAAGAAATAATGGAAGTTTCTAAAACTGATATTAAAAAAATCTATGACCGGTTAAATACGCATTATGATTTATATAAAGGAGAAAGTGACGCGGAAAAATATGTTCCCGAAATGCTTACTTATTTAGATAAACAAGGAATTGTAGAGGAAAGTGAAGGAGCTAAAGTTATTCCAGTTTCGGAAGATAATGATAAATTAGAAGTTCCTCCAATGCTTCTTATTAAAAGTGATGGTGGCATTCTCTATAGTACTACGGAACTTGCAACCATCTATGAAAGAATGCAAATTAATAATCCGAATGAAATATGGTACATTGTTGATAAAAGACAAGAACTTCATTTTAAACAAGTATTTAGAGCCGCTTATAAATCAAAAATAGTAAGCGCAGATAAAAAATTAGTTTTTGCGGGATTTGGTACAATGAACGGCAAAGATGGTAAGCCTTTTAAAACAAGAGATGGTGGTGTCATGCGTTTAACTGATCTTTTAGAAAGTGTTAAAACTGAAAGTCTAAAAAGATTAAATGAGAATATTACGGAAAATAGAGATAAAATTGCCGAAGATATTGCCATTTCTACAGTTAAATATGCGGATTTACTTCCAAATAGAGAAACTGATTATAATTTTGATTTAGATAAGTTTTGCTCTTTAGATGGTAAAACCGGTCCTTATATTTTATACTCTACTATTAGAATGAAATCACTTTTAAAGAAAGCCGAAGAAAATAATTTTAAATATGAAAAAATGTCTATTATTAGAGGAAATCATACAAGAGATTTAATCTTATTATTAACTAATTTAGATAATGTATTAAATAATGCTTTTAATGCCAAATCTTTAAACGATATAACTGATTATCTTTATAAACTCGCTACTTGTTTTAATCGTTTTTATACCGAAAATATTATTTTAAAAGAAACTAATGAAGCGATTAGAGAATCATGGTTGTATTTAGTTAGTATTATTTATAAAGTTAATAATATTTTACTCGACATCTTAGCGATTAATGTTCCTGATAAAATGTAAAAAGCACCTTCATCAAGTGCTTTTATTTTTTTTATTGATTTACCACTTTGGTTTGAGATAAAAGTTCATGAATCCCTCTTTTATCTTTACGACTTAAAATCATGACTAAATTAACAATAGCGTATATCAAGAATACATAACTGATAACCGTATTAATCATCATATAATTTTTAGCTTTAACAATAAATACTAATATCGTACTTATTGTAAGAGGAATAATACTACCAACATAGATATAAAAATTAAATAATGTCCTTACCAAATGTTTTAAAATACCTACCTCTTTATCGTCAGTACCAACTACTTTAATTTTCATTATTTGTTTACCCACTGTGGCTCCATGATTAAATTTTTGGAATATAACAAAATAGAGAATTATAACTACCACTATAGCAATATTAGAACTAACACTATATTTAGTTAAATAATAATAATTATCATTATTTAATTCAATCATTTCTTTTTCATCTATATCGCCATCATAGTATTTATCTAAAACATCACTATATTTTTCATATGTTTCCACATATTTATCATAATAAGGATTAATAAACCTAATACTTGTTACTAATGAGGCCACAAAGAAAACTAATAAGATATCTAATAGATACGCTAAAATTCTTTTAGATACTTTTACATCACTCACACTATTCATAATTAACTCGTTTCTAAATTAGAAGTTAGCTTAGCAGAAACTGTATCTTCTTTACCATTTCTTACATAAGTAATTTTAATAGTATCTCCAATTTTATGTTTATATAATTCATATCTTAAATAGGCTTTATTACTAATTTCCACATCATTGATTTTAACAATAATGTCACCAACTTTTAATTTAGCTTTTTCAGCAACAGAGCCAGTATCAATATTATTAATAATTACGCCACTAGTGATATTTTCCGGAATATAACGACTATAAAGAGGAACACTTAAAGCATCACTAACATCAATCATTCCTACTCCTAAATATGGATATTCAGAAGCTTCTCCATTAATAAAGGCTTCAGCCTTTTCTACAACACTTTCAATTGGGATAGCAAATCCCATACCTTCGACACCAGTTGATTTTATCTTAGCGGAAATAACTCCAATTACTTCGCCATTACTATTGCAAAGTGGTCCACCAGAGTTACCACTATTAACGGCAGCATCTGTTTGTAATACATTAATGATGAAATCATTACCACTATTAGTAGATAAAGAAACTGGGACTTGTCTTTCTTTACCAGAAATAATACCTCTAGTAACGGTCCAAGAATAAACATTATCTAAAGGTGCTCCCACTGTAAATGTCGTATCCCCTACTCTTAAAGTTTCGGTTTTGCCAATTGTAACAGGTTCAACACCATCTTTAGCTTTTACTTCTAATATGGCTATATCAGCATATTTATCACTACCAATTAATTTGCCTTCTACTTCTTCTCCATCTTCATAAGTAATTTTATAATTATCACCATCAGCAATAACATGATGATTAGTCACAATATAAAATTTATTATCATCTTTTTTATAAACAAAGCCACTACCAAATGAATATAAACTATTACCTTTATAATTAGAAACTATAACAACTGCATTATAAACTTTCTCTACAGCATCGGCAATTCCTTCATCAGTAACAGTTACATCTCTTTCTATTTTCGTCACTGTTTCTTGAAAAATAGCGGGGAATTTATACATTATACCATACATTAAAAATACCCCAAATATAATTCCAAATATTGTATAAACAATTAATCTTGTTTTACTTTCTGCTTTTTGTTTCATTTTATTTTACCCTCACAATCTCTTTATAATTTATTGGAAATCCCATTTGATCTAAAACATCTGTAATCATTATAGATTCTAATTTACCATCTAAAATATCTATTTCATAACTTATCTCATTCATCATTAAATGGAAATCATCATCTTTCAATATTTGTTTCAATATTATTATAATCGCAAATAAATCATTTACTCCATAAATGTATTCTCCATCTTCATTTTTTTCAATATTTAATAAATCATGATATTTAGTATGTTCAATTAATTTATGAGTTCGATTATTAAAACACATATCTTCATGAGCACATAAATTTCGATAATTAGCAAGGATTGGTAAATACATAATTAAACTTCGAACTGGCACTCCATAAATATCCGCTATTTCCTCTTGGTCTTGTTTTTGTAACACTGAATATAATTCGCCAACTATTCCAAAAGATAAGACTTTCACAACAACCCAAAGAGGAATATAGCCATAGTTACTGATGTAGTGACTCGTAGCAGCATGTTGCTTACCATTAACATTAATCTGTCTTTTCATCTTTCTAAGCAAATCATTAATTTGCCTTGCTTTTGTATAATCTTGAACAAAATTGTCAGCATTTAAATAATGTTGTTCTTTAAAACCATGATTTTTACTCATTGTGTAGGAAAGGATACTTTTAAGGTTATTTTCCACAATTAAAATATTTTTAAATAAAATATTTCTTAATTGACGGTCAAAATTAAATAAGCCATACAATTCCCGGAAATTAGTCCCCGGAATAAATTTTCTACTACCATCACTTTTGAGAAATAAATGCCTATAACCACTTAAAAAGAAGTAATTTTCTCTTAAAAGAATTTCTTTAGCACTTATCTCATCATCTATAACGAGTCCCTTATGTCGTAGAAGTTCGATCTGTTCATCGAGATTTTTAAATGTTTTAGACCCCATATTATTCACCTATTAAATTATAACATAAGAAACAAATTAAATATATCTATTTTTGGTGTATTTTTAATATATTTTTAGTGACAATTTAGTGAATTTAATAATTAAGTAATTATTAGTAACACTTGTTACTAATTATTTTTTTATTTTGCCTCAACTCTCTTTAATCCTTCTTTTTCAATTTCTTTTAAAGACTTTTTAGGTGTTGGCAAATCTTCTGGCATCGTTCCTCCCAACATCTTAATTGTATCTCTAATTGCTTTACCAACTCTATAATGCGTATTAGAGGCCACTTGTTCATCGGGATTCTCTTGTTTTTCTAGTAAGGCCTCAGTTTGCGTAATTCTAAAAACATTAGCCCCTAATTCAGCACTTCCCATATTATCTAAAATATCTTCGCGATAACGCAAACCTTTTCTCTTGGCTATATCATTTGCTGTTTCCCCATTATATAGTCCTTTATAACCTTCATTAGTAAATCTATCAAAATTCTTTACTCCTTTTTCTTTAGCAATTCTATAAAGGACTTTATTTCCATCTCTTGTTTGCTTACGTCTATATAATCTTTTTTCATCTTCAGTTAATAAACTATACTCTGTTTCACTAATCTCTTGTTTTCTCGTTTGTACCGCAAAATAAGTTTGGGCAAGAGCAATGACTCTTTTTCTACTATCCCCATTTTGGGCAATCAAATAACAAGCATATCTTGATAGCTTATAATCCTTAATTGTCGCTATAGCATTGTTAGCTCTTGTGGACAACTTGCCGACGTCGGCAAAATGTTCCTCTTCTACATATTTACTTAATTTACAGGCTTCTTTAGCTTTATCAATTACTACTTCAAAATTACTCCATTTGGAATAATCCAATACTTTTTGCAATTCTCTTGCATACCAATATTCATGACCATAGTCATCTACATGTTTAATACTTTCAAAGACACTTTCATTGTATTTTTCTAAATTTCTTTCTTCTTTCATTTCTTTCACCCTCCTGAATTGTAGGTAGTGTGCATAGTTTATGTACAAACTACCCATTTTTCCTTTATTTTATTAATGATTTCTATATTTTTTCAATC
>CANQXW010000023.1 GCA_947627925.1 uncultured Bacilli bacterium
CTAAAACCAGTTGATAAAAGGGTTATAAAACCTGATCATAATGATTTTATTATTAATTTACCAAATAACTTTTTTGATGAAGTAGACAATTTGAAAAAAGAACTTGATAATAAAAGACCTATACCAAAAGATACACTTAGAACTCTACAAGAAAAAATTAATTTGGAATGGACTTATAATAGTAATGGTATAGAAGGAAATACTTTGACTTTAAAAGAAACTCAAGTAGTTTTAGAAGGAATTACTGTTGGAGGAAAATCAATAAAGGAACACTTAGAAGCTATAAATCACGAACACGCAATTTTGTTTTTAAATGATTTAGTAAAGGATGATGACCCAATTACTGAGTGGAACATTAAAAATATACACACTCTTATATTAAAGGAAATTGATGATGAAAATGCTGGAAGATATAGAAGTGAAAATGTAACTATAAAAGGAGCAACTCATATTCCACCAGACTTTGTAAAAGTTCCTGAGTTAATGGAAAAATTAATTTTAAATTATAAAACTTGGAATAAATATCATCCAATAATTCGAGCTACATTATTGCATGGTGAACTTGTTAAAATTCATCCTTTTGTTGATGGAAATGGGAGAACATCAAGATTGATTATGAATTTAGATTTAATGAAACATGGCTTTAATCCCGTAATTATAAAAAAAGCAAATAGATTACAATATTATGAAGCTTTAGATAAAGCACATATAACGCAAGATTATACTGATTTTATTAAATTGATTACTAAATTAGAAATTGAAATGTTAAGATATTATTTAAAATTGATTTAGCAAATAAATAGAATTAGTAAAGTTATTTATTAAATATTTACCTTCAAAAATACATATCTGTTAAAAAAATATACACATTATGAAATAATTGAGTCTAAAAATAACGATAAAAATAAAATGTATGCATTGCTGCAATTTGCCTTATATGATGGTTCCCAAATATATTGATAATGATATTAATGAAAATTGTATTTTTGAATATAGTTGGTTTGATAATTATTTTGAAGGCGCTGATAGAAATGCTTATTTTATAAAAAATAATGATAATTATTTAGGAATGGTTTTTGTTAATGAAAATTTACAATTTAATAAGAAAGGTAAAAGTATTGCTGAATTTTTAATTTTGCCTAAATATAGAAGAAATCATTTAGGTAAAAGAGTCGCCTATGAAATATTTAATAAACTCAAAGGAAATTGGGAAGTGCAACCAATGGAAAATAATCCTATTGCCTATTTTTTTGGCATAACGCTATAGCGGAATATACTAATAATAATTATGTAATAAAAGAAACTAAGGAAGGAGAAATTTTTATTTTTAATAATGAAAATAATTGAATATGAAGATAAATATTTAGATGATGTAAGAAAAACTATTAACCGAATTAGAAGAATATATTGTTTCTTTTGATGAAGATAAATTAGATTAAGTACATCCTGATTATTATGAGAAAATGGCTTTAGTTGATTTAGAAAATCTAAATAAAAATAATGGTAAATGTTATTTAGCAATAAATGATAACCAAGTAATAGGATTAATCATGGGCACTATTCCTTCTTATGATAAATATGATTATCTTGATTATAAATGCCCGAAAAGAGGAATAATTACCGAACTTATAGTTACTAAAAATGCTCGTTCTAAAAGTGTTGGTAAAAGCTTAATTAATAAATTAGAAAATTATTTTAAAGATAATAATTGTGAATATGTTTTAGTAGATGTTTTTGCTTATAATAATCGCGGAATTAATTTTTATAATAACAACGGTTACCATTCACGAATGGATACTAAAATAAAGAAAATTTAATATTGATGGAAGTGGTATTATTAAACATTCTAGTCATGTTAATAATATTTATAAAGATGAAGAAAATTGTAAAATTAAAATAGTTTATAAAGATTAATTATCTTTATGAATCATAAGATTTATTAATTTTGTGGCACTATAATTTAGGATTGTTTTATTAAGTGTTACGATTCCGATATATCTTGATGGAACTGGAGGAGTTACTTTTATTTCAAATAATGTTTTATTCAAATCATCTTTAATAAATTCTTTGGTAGCATATCCTATCCCAAAGCCACTTTTAACAAAATCCATAATTAAATTGTAGCTAACTATTTCAGCTTTTGGAATTAATTTAACATTATTAGCATTTAAATAGTTATTAAGAAATGTTCTGGTATTTGATGGACTTTTTTGAAATAATAAAGGATAATCGTTTAATTCTTCTAATTTTATTTTACCCTTTGTTAATTCATAGTATTTTTTATTTCCGACGAAAATATCTTGTACGTTTGTTACTTTTTGAATCTTTAAATCTTTTGACTCTTTCATAGGCATATTTAGGACAAGCATATCCAAATTACCATTTTTAAGTTCTTTGATTAAGTTTTCAGTTAAAGCATTTACTATTTTTATTTCTATATTAGGATAGTTTTCGTGAAATTTTTCTAAGTATGGCATGAGAACATATTTGCTCACAGTAGTACTAGCGCCGATTGATATAGTCCCATAATCCAAATTTTTAATATTAGTTAACATATTTTCGCCATTAGTAAAACTTTCTACTCCTTGTTTGATATATTCAAATAATACTTTGCCTTCTTCAGTTAGTAAAACGCCTTTTTTAGTACGCGTAAATAGAGCTATATTTAATTGACTTTCCAATGACTTTATTTGCCATGTAACGGCTGGTTGAGAAATATGCAATTTATCCGCCGCTTTTGATATACTTCCTTCAATAGCTACATAATAAAAGATTTTATAAGATTCATAATTAATATTCATATATAAACACTCCTTATATAAAGCATAAATAATATATATTATATTTATACCACGAAGTAAGCTATAATGCAATTAAAGAAAGAAGGATTTTTATGGCACGTCATAGTGGACTTAAGTATGTTTTAGAAACCAAAAAAGGATATGTAAAAGATGATGGAAGCTTTACTAATATAGTAGATGAAGCTAAACTTATTGATTTTACCCAATTTGGTTTTGTTTTAAGTGCAACTGATGTTTATAAAATGCTTGGTTTTTATAATCAAGAAGTTATTGAAAGTGGTGTATCATTTAAGACAGTTATTCCCTCATATGAAGCAAGATACAAAATGGGAATTAAATATTATTTATTAATGGATTATGACTATGAAAGGGCTTATTTACAATCAAAAAAAGATTGTGATGATTTTAAATTATATAATGATGATAATTGTTTAAAATATGATAATGTTTTAAAAGCTAAAGTTTTGAGTTACTGCCAAAAATATAAAGTGATTTCTCAAGGTTTAAAAACCACTAGGGGAGATTTACCTTTATATGAAACAAATATTAAAGATATGATAGTTTTAGGTGGAACTTTAAAACAATATTATTCAAATATGGGTATGGTATATAGATATTCTATCCCATTAAGAAACCATCATGTTGAAAGATTTTTTGATATGAATGAAGAAGAGTTAAATTATTATAATCATTTTAGTCAAAGAGGTTTAGAAGATTACTTTTTAACTAGATTTAACGCTGAAAAATTTAGTTTGGGATTACATATTGATACAGAAATATTAAATTTAAATATCTTTAACGATGAGTTAGTAATATATCTTAATGATTGGAATAATTGGAATGATTTTGCTGTTGCTAAAGGTATTAATTCAATTGTAAGTGATTTTTATTTTATGAGAGAAATGTATATTATGAAAGTATTTGGAAGTTATGTCATTGTTCAAAGCATAAATGGTAAATTGATTGCGGTAAAATCTACTCCAGTTCCTGATGAAGACTATCCTCTTATGGTAAAATTTTTAAAGGAAGCAGGCGAAGAAAGATTATTAACTGGTTTAGATGCTAGTGATATTGAAAAGCAAAGTGAGTTAATGAGTGAATTCATTAATCAATTTGTAATTCCAGCGGGATATTTTGATAACAATCGTTTTCCAAAATTTAGTAAAGGAATCCATATTCCCATTTATGTTATGACAGAAAATGGTTGGAAATTAGTAGAGAGTGATACATTACATCAAGGTAAAGATTTAAAATTAATTAAAAAAGCTTTATAGGGTGAATTTCAAGAAAATATTCCAGCACAACTTTATATTGTTTCGAATTTCACTATCAAAATGTACTTAAATAATAAAACAAGAAGGATTAACACTTTGTTTTACTTCATAGACTTTTCGTTAGAAATTTAGTACAATAAAAAATAGGTGGACTAAAATGATGAAAAGTATTGAATTTATTAAAAAATACAATTTGTATTTAAATATTATGTTTTGGTGTAATGCAATCTTATTAGGAATCGGAACTATGATAGGAGGATTTCAAGAGGTAGGGCAAGTTGATCAGAGTGTTGGAGGCTGGATTCTTATCGTTTTACCTATTATGTTGTCTTTGTTATTGATTCCCCAACTGATTGGTTGCTTATTAAGTTTTATCAATATTAATAAAAATAGCAAAATTATGGATGTTTTTATAATTATATGTGCAGCTTTATCATTAGTAACTAATATTTTTATACTATCGTTTGAATTTAAAAATATTATAATTTATTTGTCTATTATACAATGTATTTTATTAATTTTAATGTGTTGTTATAAATTGTTTTTGAAAGAAGAAAAAATATATTGCAATAAATGTGGAAATCGAAATGAAATAGGTGCAAATTTTTGTACTTCGTGTGGTGCGTCATTGAAAGCGACAAGTCAAAGCGTTCAAGACGCAACTGCAAAAAATAATATTGTGAAAGAGAATGTAAGAAAGAAAAATAATAAACTATGATGTGAAATTAATGGCGGAAATTAATAAAGAAGGCAGCAAATTTTGTATTAATTGCGGTACGAAACTCTAATCTATCTATATAACTAAATGTCAAATAAAAAAAGAAGAACTATCTTAAAAGCATATAATTGTTTTACTTTTTGATATTATTTTTAACATATTTTTATTATATATTTTGCGGGATTATTTTGGCATTTGCTTGCATTTGGGAGGAACGCCTTGTACAAATATTATCAATATTCCAAAAAAGTGTTAACATTTTTTATAATATCGTCGTTTTATTTAGCGTAAATAAACAAAATAAGCAAATTATTTGCGTTAATTTTTGATACGTTATATAATATTGATGGAGTGTTGGATAATGGAAAAGAAGTATGATATTATTGCCATTGGCATGGGGCCAGGAGCTATTTTTATGGCTTATGAAATGCTAAAACTGAATAAGAATAAAAAGATACTTTTAATTGAACAAGGGAAAAGGGTTGAAGAAAGAGCTTGCCCAATTGAAAAAACGGGAGTGTGTGTAAAATGCAAACCATTTTGTAACATAACTAGTGGTTTTTCAGGAGCGGGTGCATTCTCAGATGGAAAATTATCTTTATATAATGAAGAAGATGAAGATTTTTATATTGGAGGAAACCTTCATAAATATGTAGGAGTAGAGGAAACTAAAAAATTAATTGATTATACTGATGAAATATATTTAAAATTTGGAGCAGATAATAAACTAGAAGGTACTGAATATAAAGAGGAAGTTAAGAAAATAAAAGAAAAAGCTTATAAAGAAGGATTAACTCTAATAGATATTCCAATAAGACATTTAGGAACAGAAAAAGCTCATGAATTATATAAAAGATTAGAGGATTATTTAGAAGAAAAAAACGTTGAATTAAAATTTAAAACGATTGTAGATGATTTAATTATTGAAGATGGTGTAGCTAAAGGAGTTATAGTAACTGATGCCATGAATAAAGAGAAAAAAGAAGAAATATATGGCGAAAATATTATTGTAGCTGTTGGAAGAAAAGGAGCTAATTGGCTCGTTAATATGTGTGAAAAACACAATATTAAAACTGAAGCCGGAGTTGTAGATATTGGTATTCGTTATGAGCTTTCTGATGAAGTTATGAAAGATATTAATAAATATATGTATGAAGGAAAATTTATTGGTAGACCAGGTCCGTTTAAAGATAAAGTAAGAACTTTTTGCCAAAATCCTAGTGGTTTTGTTTCGGAAGAAGTTTATGATAATAATTTAAGTTTAGTTAATGGGCATTCTTATAAAGATCGGAAAAGTACAAATACTAATTTAGCTATTCTGGTTTCCCATCATTTTAATTATCCTTTTTCAAAACCTATTGAATATGGAAGAAATATTGCTAAGAATTTAAATGAACTAGGCAATGGTAATATTGTTGTTCAAAGATTAGGCGATATTTATCGAGGCAAAAGGACTTGGGAACATGAACTTGAAACTAATGCGATTAAACCTACTTTAAAATCTGCTGTAGCGGGTGATATAACCTTTGCTTTAGGTTATCGAACACTAACTGATATTTTGCAATTTATAAGATCAATGGATAAAGTAGTGGAAGGCTTTGCTAATCCTGAGAATTTATTATATGCTCCGGAAATTAAATTTTATAGTAATCAAGTTGTTATTGATGAAAATTTTGAAACAAGTATTAAAAATTTGTATTCCATTGGTGATGGTGGAGGCATGACAAGAGGTTTGATGATGGCTTCTGCGTCAGGAGTTAAAATGGCAAGAATTTTGGAGGAAAAAGATAAATGAATGTCGTAGGAACAATGTTTTTTAAGGATAATAAATTGTTAATTGATAAGCCAAGAAAAAGACCTACTTATCAAATGATTGGTGGTAGAGTAGAAGATGGAGAAACACCTTTAGAAGCGGCGATTAGAGAGTGTCATGAAGAGCTAGGAAAAGAATCTTTATTTGATGCAAATTTTTTTGAATTGGTTATGGAATTTGATGAAATAGCTACCTCTGATGGTGTTACGCCTATTCACTTTTATGTTTATATTTATAATGGCGAATTAAAAGGTAGTTTGGAAACCGGGGAAGAAATAGAAAAATTTTTATGGTATCAAAGTAGTATGGGAAAAGAAATACTATCAAATACTTTGAAAAATGAAGTTGTCCCATATTGTTTAAAAAATAACTTAATTAATTGATGAAGAGTTATTGTAAAAAGATAGGAAAAATGGTATATTTTTATTAGGAGGTTATATTGAAATGAAAAAATATTTTATTAGTTTACTTACTTTGTTTTTAATTCCTTTAACTGTTTTAGCTAAAGATGAAGATAAAGTTAAAGTATATTTATTTGAAGCGGGTGGATGTCCTTATTGTGAAATGGAAATGGAATATCTAGAAGGCTTAGATTCTTATAACGAAAAATTTGTTATTGTTAAAAAAGAATTATATGTTGATCATAATGATTGGGCTCCAGGGGATGATTTCATTACTGGTGCTAAAGCCGCAATGGCTTTTAATGATGCTGGTTTTTCTGATGCCGGTTATAATGGTACACCATTTGTCGTTATTTCTGATTTATATGCAGCCGCTAGTTATAGTACAAGTTTGGAATCAGTAATTAATGAAGCTTATGAAAAAGGCGATAAAGATGTCGTTGGTTGTATTGACAAAGGAAAAGATAAATGCTTGAGTGGTTATAAAGATAGCAAATATCAAGAACAAGCTGAGGCTGCTTTAAAAGAAACACTTACTAGCCAAATAGCTTCATGTGTTAGAAATGGTGGTACAAGTAGTTGTACGGATATTTATAAGGATACTGATAATGTTAAATTAGCAGATTCTATTTATGAACTTGTTAGTGATATTAACGATTGCATTGTTGATGGTGGTTCAAGCGAATGTACTGAAAAATATACAGATACTGATAATGAAGATTATGCTCTAAGAGCTTATTCGACTTTAAGTGCTAGCACTGATACAGGATCTACTAGTCCAATTGATGCTAGTAAAAAGGCAAGTCCTGTTGCTATAGTAGTGGTATTATTAAGTGCTGTCATTGTCTTAGGAATATTAATTTTTGGAGCAGCAAGACAAAATAAAAATGAAAAGTAAATAAAATTGCTAGTAAAAGTACTAGCTTTTTTTAAGATTTAATTTACAAAAAAGGGGTATTTTGCTATACTATGAATAGAAATGTGAGGTAAAATTATGAGTAAATTTTGTGCCAAATGTGGAAAAGAAATGGATGATACTGCTAGAGCTTGTCCTAAATGTGGGGCTCCGACCGGAAATAATAATATTCAAAAAGTGGATATTGCTATGTCTATTGTATTTTACGTTATTACTTGTGGCTTTTATAGTTTTTACTGGCTTGTTTGTCTAACTAATGATAGCAATAGTGTTAGTAATGATAGGGAATCTGCTAATGGTGGTCTTGCCCTTTTATATACCATTATAACTTGCGGTATATATGGCATTTATTGGAATTATAAAATGGGTAAAAAATTATATGAAGCTGGAAAAATACACAACGTAGAAATCCCTGATAATTCTGTTTTATATTTAGTATTAGCGATTTTTGGTTTATCAATTGTTAGTTATTGCTTAATTCAAAGTGATTTAAATAAACTTGCTGATTAATAAAATTAAAAAGTAATATCTTCTATAATTATTATGGCTGTAATTATTTTAGGATATTACTTTTTAAATCAAGTTTATCATATTGGTATTCCTTGCCCTATTCATTATTTTACGGGATTTTATTGCCCGGGTTGTGGTCTTACAAGAATGATTTTTGCTCTTATTAATCTAGATTTTTATCAAGCATTTCGCTATAATCCTTTAGTATTTACCTTATTAATAATCTTTTTATTTATTAAAGGAATAGAAATTTTATTTCACAAAAAAATAAAATTAAATAATTTTACAACATATACATTATTAATAATAGTTATATGTTATGGGATAATAAGAAACTTACCAATGTTTTCTTATTTACTTCCCACAGTTATTAATTAGAAAGAAGGAAATTTATGAAAAGAACAATTATTAGTGTTTTAATAACTTTAGTGGCAGCTTTAGTATTATTTTATATCTTCTTGCCACCAATTAATTTAAGTAGTTATGCTTTTTGGAGTTACTTATTTATTTTAACAGTAATCTTTAGTGTTTTAACATTCTTTAGTGATGTCGAAGAATTATTTCGTTATGGCAAAACTCCTAGTAAAAAGCTATTGTATGTCATGGTTAGTATTATTGTAGTTTTAGGTTTAATTACAGTTATTAATTTTGTTGCCTCTCCGATTTTTAGCGCTAAAAGTTATAGTAAAAGAATTGCAATATCTGAAAATCATGAATTTGTGAGCGATGTAGCCCCAGTTGATTTTACAAAGACTCCTTTAATTGATAAAGAGAGTAGTCAAAAACTAGGAGATCGTAAAATGGGTGAATTTACGAGTTGGGTTAGCCAATTTTATGTTAGTGATATTTATAGTCAAATAAATTATAATAATGAAATAGTTAGAGTTACACCTTTAGAATATGCTGGTTTTATTAAATATTTAACAAATCGTAGCGAAGGAATTAAAGGCTATATTAAAGTAAATTCTGTTGATGGAAGTGCTTCTTTAGAAGAACTTAGTGATGGTATGCGTTATATGCCAAGTGCTTACTTTTTTGAAAATTTAGATAGGAAGTTAAGATTTAGTTATCCAACCGCTATTTTTGATGAAGCCTCTTTTGAAGTAGATAACGAAGGAAATCCCTATTGGATTGTGCCAACTATAAAATATGCAGGGGTAGGTTTAAAGAAAGAAATTAATGGTGCCATTATTTTAAATCCCATAACGGGTGAAAGTAAAAGATATGCTGTTGAAGATATTCCAACCTGGGTTGATCACGTTTATAGTGCTGATTTAATTATTGAGCAAGTTGATAATTGGGGTGAATATCGAAATGGTTTCTTTAACTCTATCTTTGGTCAAAAAGATGTTATTAATACAACTGAAGGCTATAATTATTTAGTTATGGATGATGATGTATATCTTTATACGGGTATAACATCTGTTTCTAGTGATGAGTCTAATTTAGGTTTTGTCTTAGTTAATTTAAGAACAAAAGAAGCCAATTATTATTTAGCACCAGGAGCAGAAGAATTTAGTGCAATGGCTTCAGCCGAAGGATTAGTTCAAGAAAAGGGTTATGAAGCATCATTCCCGCTTTTAATCAATTTAAATAATAAACCAACTTATTTATTAAGTTTAAAAGATAATGCGGGCTTAGTTAAAATGTATGCCTTTATTGATGTAGCTGATTATCAAAAGGTTGTTGTTAATGATGCCTCTTTGGGTATTGAAGCTGCCGCGAAGAAATATTTAGGTGAGGATATATCCTCAGGCGATTTAATTAAAGATGAGAAAATAGTTATAGAGAGCATTAAAAATGTAGTCATTGATGGCAATACTTATTACTATATAACTGATGAAAAAAATAATTTATATGTGGCTAAAATAAATGTGGAAAAAATAATTTTGCCTTACTTAAAAAATGGCGATTCAATTACGATTAGTTATAATAAAGGTGAAAGAAGTAATACTATTACGGAATTAGAGAAAAATTAATTCAAAAATTTAGATATATAATTTAAATTAAAAAAAGGAGTTTAGAGTCTTAATGAATAATTTAAAAGAAACATTATATAGCATTGGGAGGTCACTTTGACATTCCTGAATTAAAAACTAAAATTAAAGTCTTAGAAGAAGAACTTAACCAAGAAGGATTTTGGAATGATTTTGATAAAGCTAATAAAACTAATATTGAATATACCTGCATTAAAAAAATTGTGGATAACTATGATAATTTATTAGATAGTATCGAAACTTTAGAAATGCTTAAAAATGAATTAGAAGATAGGGAATATTCTTTAGAATATCAAAAATTAGAAAAAAGTATTTTAGAATTAGAATGCCAAGTCCATTTAAGTGGTCCTTATGATAATCTTTCTTGCTTTTTAGAAATTCATCCGGGGGCAGGAGGAACTGAATCTTGTGATTGGGCTTCGATGCTTCTTCGAATGTATGAAAGATTTTGTGAAAAAAATAATTATCATTATGAAAAAATTTATGAAACTCCGGGAGAAGAAGCAGGGATTAAATCCGTTTTAATAAAAATTGAGGGAGAATACCCTTACGGTTATTTAAAAAGAGAAAGTGGCGTTCATCGTTTAGTAAGAATATCGCCTTTTGATGCGGGAAGAAGAAGACATACTTCTTTTGCTTCCGTTATTGTAACTCCTGAATTTCAAGATATACCCGAAATAGAGATTAAAGAAAGTGATTTAAAAATAGATGTTTATCATTCGAGTGGCGCTGGTGGTCAATCCGTTAATACCTCTAATTCCGCAGTTAGAATTACCCATTTACCAACCAAAATAGTGGTTACCTGTCAAAACGAAAGAAGTCAGTTAAAAAATAAAGATGTAGCTTTAAAAATATTAAAGAATAAACTTTATGAAAGAGAACTTTCTTTAAAAGAAGAAGAAAAGAATAGTTTAAAAGATACTTCTAAAAATATTGATTTCGGAAGTCAAATAAGAAGTTATATTTTAGAACCTTATAAATTAGTTAAAGACGTTCGAAGCAATTATGAGAGTAATGAACCAGATAAAATTTTGGATGGAGACATTTTAGAAATGCTAGATTATAATTTGAAAAATATTGACTAGTTGGATTAACAATTAGTCTTTTTTCTTAAGCAAATATTCTTTGCTAGGTAAAATAAAGATAAAAGTATTAAAATAATTTTTAGGAGGAGTTATGAATATCGGAAATAAGATAATGGAAATAAGGAAAAAGCAAAATTTAACTCAGGAAGATTTAGCTAAAATGTTTTTTGTAACTAGACAGACTATATCAAGTTGGGAGTGTGGGAAAAGTTATCCTGATATTGAAACAATTATTAAAATAAGTGACAAATTTAATGTTTCTTTAGATAAATTATTAAAAGGAGATAAAAAAATGGTTAAAAAAATTGATAAAAAATTAAAACTTAATAAATATTTAATTATTATATTAATTATATTAATTATAATATCTGTACCTATAGGGATTTATGTATATAAAAAAAATAAAGAATTACAAGCTAATAGTATTATTGGAACAATTCCTGAAGATTATGCAATTATCGAATTAGATTTAGATAATATTAAATTTAGTGCTGACTTAAAAGCAGGAGATTATATTGATTATTATGTTGATATAAATAATAATTATTATTCTAAAAATAATCCTTTATATCAAGGAATAAAAATAGAATCCTTAAGAAATGATAGCAATAAAATTGTTGAAAATATTAATGATGCCAAAAATATCTATGTGAGTATTCCTAATAACGAATTTGCTGTAGTAATGAGAATTAAAACTCTTAATAGTGGCAATGTTGAAATAAAAAAAAGTAAAGCTAAAAATATTATAATTGATAATGATATAAGGAATATTATAATAAATGAAGATTAAAAACAACTAATATCTTCTTTTTTTGTGAGAATTTCATGATAATTATTGCTAAATTAAATACTTTTAGTTAAAATAGGCATTGTGAATATTATGAAAGAAGTTGAAGAATTTTTAGAAAGTATTTTAGAAGATAATACAAAGATTGTCCTTGGCTTATCTGGAGGACCAGATTCCATGTGTCTTTTTCATGTTTTAAATTTTTTAAAAGATAAATATAATTTGGAAATTATTTGTGCTCATGTTAATCATAATACGCGAAAAGAAAATCAAAAAGAAAGAGATTTTGTGAAAGAATGTTGTCTTAAAAATAAAGCTATTTTTGAAGAAATGACTATCTCTGAATATAAAAATAATAAATTTACAGAGAGTGAAGCTAGAGAAAAACGTTATGCCTTTTTTGATAAAGTTATGCAAAAACATAAGGCTTCTTATTTAATGACTGCTCATCATGGTGATGATTTACTGGAAACAATTCTTATGCGTATTGTAAGAGGTAGTAACCTAAAAGGTTATATAGGCATTCCTAAAATAAATAAATATCATAATTATTATATAGTAAGACCTCTTCTTTTAGTAAATAAAAAAAGAATAATGGAATATTTATTGGAAAATAAAATTGAATATGTTACCGATAATTCTAATGATAATGAAAAATATACTCGAAATAGATTTAGGAAACATGTGTTACCAGAGTTAGAAAAAGAAGATGAGAAAGTTTATTTAAAATTTTTAAAGTATAGTGAAGAGTTAGAAAAGACGAGTAATTATTTAAATAAAATTGTTGATAAAAAGATTGCGAAAATATATAAAAATGGTAAAATATATATTGACGCTTTAATGAAAGAAGACGATTTTATTGTTGATAAAATATTAGAAAGAGTTATTGAAAATATTCAGAAAGAGGAAATATTTAATATTAATGATAAATCTTTTCAAGAAATTAAAAAATTATTAGTTAAGAATAGTAATAAAGAGATTTCTTTAAATGATAATTTTATCGCAAGAAGAAGTTATAATTATTTAATAATTGAAAAAAATAAAAATATTGAAGATTATGAATATGTTTTAAATGATGAAGTTAATATTTTAAATAAATATAAAATTAAAATTGTGAAAAATAGTAAGGATACCAGTAATAATGTAATTAGATTAAATAGTAAAGAAGTATCTTTACCACTTAAAATAAGAAACGTTAAAGATGGGGATAAAATTAAAGTGAAGAATTTACAAGGGAGCAAAAAAATTAAAGATATTTTTATTGATGTAAAACTTGATAAAGTTAAAAGAAAAGAATATCCTTTAGTTTTAGATAGTAAAGATAATGTAATTTGGCTTCCTGGATTAAAAAAATCAATATTTGATAAGGAAATTTCAGAAAAGTATGATATAATACTTAAGTACATGGAGGAATAATATGAATACACCAAAAAATAATAATCGAATGAAGAACACTTTCCCATATATAATATTATGTGGCGTAATAGTGGCAATTTTAATAATTGTAACTTTACAAGGTAATAAAGTTAATGAACTGACAACTGGGGAATTAATGCAAAATTTAAAAGATAATAATGTTACAGAAATTTTAATTACTCCAAATAGTAATGAATCAGTTTATTATGTTGAAGGAAAATTAAAAGGTTATAAAGAAACAGAAAGTTTTAAAACTAAGATAATTGAAGGAGAAGTAGCCCAAGTTACGGAATACTTAACTAAGAATGATATAGAAGAATATGATACGAACAGTGATCCTGGTAGTAGTGCATTCTTATACATTTTAGTTAATGTTCTACCATTTGTAGCTGTGATTATCTTTGGTTATGTTTTAGTGAAGAAACTAGCTATGTCTAATAAAAACTCTGTTGATTTTGGACGTAGTAGAGCAAGACTTAGTAATGATAGCGATAAGAAGACATTTAATGATGTTGCTGGCTTAACTGAAGAAAAAGAAGAAGTAGCAGAATTAATAGATTTCTTAAAGAATCCGAAAAAATTCCAAAAATTAGGAGCCAGAATTCCTAAAGGAGTTTTATTAGTAGGCCCTCCAGGAACTGGTAAAACTTTACTTGCTAAAGCGGTTGCTGGTGAAGCTAATGTGCCATTCTTCTACATTAGTGGTTCTGACTTTGTGGAATTATTTGTCGGAGTTGGAGCATCACGGGTTAGAGATATGTTTAAGGAAGCCAAAAGAAGTGCTCCTTGTCTAATCTTTATCGATGAAATCGATGCTGTTGGCCGTCAAAGAGGTACAGGCCTTGGTGGTGGCCATGATGAAAGAGAACAAACTTTAAACCAATTATTAACGGAAATGGATGGTTTTGGGGAAAATGAAGGTATAATTATAATTGCGGCAACGAATAGACCAGATGTCTTAGATCCTGCCCTACTTCGTCCAGGACGTTTTGACCGTCAAGTAACAATTAATTTACCTGATGCTCGTTCAAGAGAACAAATTTTAAAAGTTCATGCTAAAAATAAAATTTTAGATAAATCAGTTAATTTAAATAATTTAAGTTTGAGAACACCAGGCTTTAGTGGCGCGGATTTAGAGAATTTACTTAATGAAGCCGCTTTACTTGCGGTAAGACGGAATAAGCCTGCGATTGGGATGAATGAAATTGATGAGGCAACCGATAGAGTTTTAATGGGTCCAGCAAAGACTTCAAAACAAATTACCCAAAAAGAAAAGAAATTGGTTTCAATTCATGAAGCAGGACATGCCGTTATTGGTATTAAATTAGAAGATGCTAATGAAGTTCATAAGATAACTATTATCCCAAGAGGTATGGCTGGTGGTTATACAATGATGCTTCCTAAAGAAGAAAAGATGTTAGTAAGAACTAAGAAAGAATTAACCGCGGAAATTACAGGTCTTTTAGGAGGACGAGTAAGTGAGGAAATGTTCTTACATGAAATTTCAACGGGTGCATCTGATGACTTTAAAAAAGCAACTAATATAGCAAGAAGCATGGTAACTGAATACGGTATGAGTGATTTAGGACCAATGCAATATGAAGAACAAAGTGGTAGTGTTTTCTTAGGAAGAGACTATGGCAAGAGCAAAAACTTTAGTGATCAAGTTGCTTTAGAAATTGATAGAGAAGTTAGAAAAATAATTGAAGAATGCTATGAAAAAGCGAAAAATATCATCGCGGATAATAAAGCTTTAATTATGCTTTTATCTGATGCCTTAATGAAATATGAAACTTTAACTAAAGAACAAATTGAATACATTGTCGAAAATGGCAATATTGATTTTGAAGTTAAAGCTGAAGAAGAGGCCGAAAAATTAACTTTCGAAGAATTAAAGGAAAAAGCTAAAGAATTAAAGATAAAAGGATATTCTAAAATGAATAAAGAAGAATTAGAAGATGCTATCTATGGAAAGGAAGAGTAATTTATGTTAGAAACAATACTTTTAGTAATCTCTGTTTTACTTATTGCCATTGTCTTATTACAAGGTAATAAAGCAACAGATGGTTCTGGTATAATAACGGGAGGAAATCAAGAATTATTCCAAAACATGAAAGAAAGAGGAGCTGAATTATTTATAACTCGCGCTACTCTAGTTCTAGGTCTTGTGTTCTTCTTAATATCATTTATTATATTTTTACAATAATGGGAGGTTTTAAACCTCTTTTTATTTTGGCTATAGACACTTCTTAGTGTCCGGTAAGTAGAAAACTTAAAAAATTTATATTATAATTAGTCTGTGATAAGGGGTTAGTTATAAATAATCAAATTTTAAAAAAGTGAAAATATTACACAAAATTTAACGATTAATAGGTAATGTTTTAAATACTGAATAACATAACGACTCATCGTTATAAAAAGAGGCGAATTTGGTTATATTATAATTATGGGTTGATAATATGAAAGTGAATGATGCTGTAAAAGCTAAAATTAATAAAATATTATTTGAACGAAATATGACAGTTAATAAATTAGCTGTTTCCTCAGGTCTAATGCAAAGCACTGTTGATAGTATTTTAAACGGTCGGAGTAAAAATCCGACTTTGGGGACAATTTGCAAAATATGTCACGGTATTAATATGCCTTTAAGTGAGTTTTTTCAAGATGAAGTATTTGAAAATATTGATGTAGAATAGCGCACCTTAAAGTTCGGTATTTCAAACATAAAAACAAATCATTTAAGAAATGATATTTCTTAAAAAGGCATAAAATTGACTTAAATTTAGACGAAAAGTGAAACCATTAGCTAATGCTAGTGGCTTTTATTATGGGCAAAAATCCAATTTATATCCAAAAAAATACGATATTAATTGATTGTTTTGGAGATATGGTGTATTTAAAGGTAATTATTCTAGACTAAAGAAAATATTAAAGATATAATTTATATTAATTTTGGTTGAAGTTAAAATGAAGTTCATACAAAATCAAAAAATCTAGATTGTGATTAATTTATTCCTTTAGTTCATAGACTTTTGATAAGAAATTTAGTACAATTATCTTGTGATAGATATGAAGGATAAAGGTTTTACATTAATAGAACTTCTCGCCGTTATTGTTATCATTGGAACTCTAGGTGTCATTGTAACTGTTAGTTTAACTAAAACATTAGATGATAATCGCAAAGAAAATTGTGAAGCTTTTGTTAAGGAAATAGAAGATGCAGCTTGTGTTTACGCCGAAGTTAATAAAGATAAATGCAATAGAGATAGCTGTCCAAGTATAACGATAGATACACTTATTAAAGAAGGCCTTATAAAAAGTGAGGCTGATGCTTGTACTAATAAAGACATTGATAAAAATGCGATAGTGGAAGTTACTTGGAGTAGCGAAGGCGAAAAGCATTGTGAATACAAAGGGATAAGGGAATATGAAAGATAAAATAATTGAATATTTAGACTTAGATGATAAAGCTAAGACGATTGATGAGATAAGTAATTATGTTGGAATTAAATCTTCTTTAGATAGGGAAAATTTGCAAAGTGAACTTTCTAAACTAGTTAAAAGTGGGGTTGTTCATGAAACGAAAAAGAATAAATATCTTTTAATGAAAGATTGTAAAAGTTTAGAAGTAGGAAGAATTAGTTTAACTAAACATGGTTATGCCTTTTTAATTAAAGAAGATGGAAGCGAAGACACTTATATTGCTAAAGATAATTTAAGTGGGGCCATTGAAGAAGATACAGTCTTAGTGGATCGATTTACAAGAAATGGCAAAATAGAAGGTAAAGTTTTAAGAGTATTAGAAAGAAAAATAAATCGTGTCATTGGCGAAATTCTATATGTTAAAAATAAACCAACTTTAATTTTAGATGATAAATCTTTAGATATTGACGTAGAATTAGAAAATCATTTCGCTAATTTAGTCGATGGTCATAAAGTTTTAGTTGATTTAACTAAACAACTAGGAGGCCGTAGATTTAAAGGAATTGTTGTTAAAATAATTGGCCATAAAAATGATCCTGATATTGATATTTTAACTATTGCTCATAAACATAATATTGAATTAGAATTTAGTGAAGATGTTAAAAAAGAATTAGAAAGTATACCTGATAAAGTTTTAGATAGTGATAAAAATGGTCGGGTCGATTTAACGAGTGAAATGATTTTTACGATTGATGGCGATGATACCAAAGATATTGATGATGCCATTAGTATTAAAAAGACGAATGATGGTTATGAACTAGGAGTTCATATTGCGGATGTTTCTTATTATGTTAGGATGGGTTCATCTTTATATGATGCTGCTTATTCTAGAGGAACATCTAGTTATTTAGCTGATAAAGTTTTGCCAATGCTTCCTCATGAACTATCAAATGGTATTTGTTCTTTAAATCCGGGAGTTGAAAGACTGGCGATTAGTTGTGTGATGAATATTGATCCTAATGGCAATGTAACTAGCTATGATATTTTTGAATCCGTAATAAAAAGCCGGAAACAAATGACTTATAAATGCGTTAATAAAATATTAGAAGAAAATATAATTCCAAATGGTTATGAAGAATATAAAGATAATTTATTATTAATGCAAGAATTAGCGCATATTTTAAGAAAAAGAAAAATAAAGATGGGCTATATTGAATTTGATATTCCGGAAGCGAAAATTATTCAAGATGAAACAGGTAAATGTATTGATATAGTAAAAAGAGAACAACATGAAGGAGAAAAATTAATTGAAGACTTTATGATTGTGGCGAATGAAACAATTGCTACTCATATTTATAATATGGATTTGCCATTTGTCTATCGGGTTCATGGCGAGCCAAAACCAGAAAAAATTGAAGACTTTTTAAATATGTTAAAAGTTTTAAATATAAGGGTTAATACGAGAGGTATTGCCTCATCTCCAAGAGATATGCAAAAACTACTTACAGAGCTTAAAGATTATAAAGAATTTCCCATTCTTTCAAGTATGCTTTTAAGAAGTATGCAAAAGGCTATTTATAGTCCGACTAATATAGGTCACTTTGGTTTAGGTTTAAAAAATTATACGCATTTTACATCACCCATTAGAAGATTTCCCGATACAACAGTCCATATGCTTTTAAGAACTTATCTTTTTAAAAAAGAATTAGATCAAGATACAATTAAATATTTTTCAAAGTATTTAATTGAAGTAGCGGATCATTCTTCCGAAAGAGAACAAGCGGCGGTGGAAGCCGAAAGAGAAGTAGTCGATATGAAGATGGCGGAATATATGGAAAGTCATATTGGAGAAGAATATACTGGTATCATAACAACTGTTACTAACTTTGGTTTCTTTGTGGAACTACCTAATTTAGTTGAAGGTTTGGTTCATATTAGTACTCTTGACGGTTTTTATACTTATATTCCGGAAATGCTTGCTTTAGTAAGCAAAGATAAAAATAAAAGTTATCGCTTAGGTGATGAAGTTAAGATCAAAGTAGTTAATGCTAATAAGAGTGAAGCGATGATTGATTTTGAGGTGCAAGATGGAAATAGTAAATAAAAAAGCCAAGTTTGATTATTTTATTGAAGAAGAAATTGAAGCGGGAATAGTTTTAGTCGGAACGGAGATTAAATCCTTAAGAAAAGGATCGGCTGATTTAAAAGATACTTATGTGCGAATAAAAAATAATGAAGCCTATATAATTAATATGTATATAGCCAAATATGAAGAAGGTAATATTTTTAATCATGATGAAAGACGAGAAAGAAAATTATTGCTTCATAAAAAAGAAATTCGAAAGTTAGAGGAATTAAGTAAAAAAGATGGTTATACTTTAATTCCTATAAGAGCTTATTTAAAAAAGAATTTAGCAAAAATAAGTATTGGGGTATGTAAAGGTAAAAAGAATTATGATAAAAGGGAAGCAATTAAAGAAAGAGATTTAAAAAAGTTAGAGAGGTAGTATATGAAAAAGAAAAATCCAAAAAGGTTTTATGTTATCGTGGGCATTTTACTAGGAGTAATTGCTATTTTACTAATTACTTTATTTGTGGTTAATAAATTAAAAAAACCAGAAGAGGCCGAAGAACCTAAAACGGAAGAGGGGGTAAAACCAAAAGAGGTTTCGATCATTGATATTAATAGTAAATCAAGACCAATTGCATTTATGATAAATAATGCTGCTGATGCAAGACCAAATCAAAAAAATTTACAAAAGGCTTATATTGTTTATGAAATCATTAATTATGTTGATGGTTCCACTAGATTTTTAGCTTTATATAAAGATCAAGATTTAGATGAAGTTGGACCAATTAGAAGTACAAGACATTATCATATCGATTATGTTTTAGAAAATGATGCTATTTTTGTCCATTGGGGTTATAGTCCTAAAGCGCAAAGTGATTTAAAAACTTTAGGTATTAATAACATTAATGGTATAACTTATGGCTCTGATAACACTCGGGATAAAATTAGTGATAAATATTATTTCTGGACAGCCTCTATTCCGGGTGTTAATATTGCTCATCGCCGTTTTACAAGCACTGAACTTATTAATAAAGCCATTGATAGAATGGGTTATGAAACGGAAACTGATGCTAAAAATCTTTTAACTTATACGCCAGATAGACTAGATGTTCAAAATATGGAAAATAGTACCATAGCTAATAAAGTTGATATTTATTATTCTAGTAAACATTATGCTTCTTATGAATATGATCCTTCCCTAGGAGTTTATTTAAGAAGTGCAAGTGGCAAAGCGCATTTAGATGCGGCCACCGGTGAACAATTAAAAGTAACAAATATTATTACCTATAAAGTCAAAAATACCACTATTCCTGGTGATGATGATGATCGCCAAGACTTACATAATATTGGAAGTGGAGAAGGATATTATATTACCGGTGGTTATGCGGTTAAAATTAACTGGCAAAAAGATTGTCGGGAATGCCAAACAAAATATACCTATTTAGATGGTAGTGAAGTAATCTTTAATGATGGTAATACCTTTATTCAAATAGAACCGGAAGGTCAAGAATTAAAAATATCATAATCTTTCAAAAAAATAATATAATTTAAAAGGAGGAAGACTATGGAAAAAGTTATTGAATTTATTGCTAATAATTATGCGTGGTTTTTGACAATTACCATTTTACTTTTATTTGCTTTAATTGGGTATATTTATGATACGAAGAAAAATGATAACGATTTACTTAAAAAAAGTGAAGAGGAACTAGATGAAGAATCTTTAAAAAAGATTAAACTTCCGGAAGATAAAAGTTTATCCGATATGGTTAGTAAATCCAAAAATATTAATCCGGAAACTAAGAGCGTTGAAGTACCGATTGAAGAAACAAAAGAGGAAGAAAATCCTATTCAAAATGATGAAGAAAATACTTATGAAAAATAAGTGTTTTTTTTCTTTGTCTTTTTATTTTGGCAAAATAATGCTATAATAAAAAAGCAATGATAGATAGTGTGAAAAGTTTTATGGAAAACCAGACACATTAGAAAAAAAGATATTAAAATGAAAATTTTAATATAGAA